>DASTKA010000377.1:0-8045 GCA_035716165.1 Mycobacterium sp.
TGTCGGCGGAGGCGCGGCGGCGATCGGTGGCCGTGCATGCGTTGCGACCGCGCCCCGATGCTCCGCCCGGCACCGTCTGCTGTGCCTTGCTTGCCGATGTGACGGCCGAGCGGGAGTGGATCGCCGACCATCTCGACGCGCGCTATCGGCGGGCCCGCGATGAGGGGGTCAGCCCGCCGACGGCCGCGGTCTTGGTGCGCCGCAACGCCGATGCCGCGCCCATCGCGGATGTGCTGCGCGCCCGCGGGATACCCGTCGAGGTCGTCGGGTTGGCCGGCCTGCTGGCCATCCCGGAGGTCGCCGAGGTGGTGGCGATGCTGCGGCTGGTCGCCGATCCGACGGCCGGCGCGGCGGCGATGCATGTGCTCACCGGTTCGCGGTGGCGTCTCGGTGCCCGCGACCTCGCGGCGCTCTGGCAACGCGCGCGTGCGCTCGGCGGGGTTGAGCAGGCGGCCGAAGCCGTGTCGCCCGAGTCGATCGCGAGTGCGGCCGGCTCCGACGCGGACACGGTGTGCCTGGCCGACGCGATCGCCGATCCCGGTGCGGCCGGGGCGTATTCGGCCGCGGGGTATCAGCGCATCACCGCGCTTTCTGGCGAACTGAGCGCCCTGCGCGCCCACCTCGGCCATCCACTCCCGGATCTGGTGGCCGAGGTACGCCGGGTGCTCGGCATCGACTGCGAAGCCCGGGCCGCGGCGGGGCTCGGGGCCGGCTGGGCCGGCACCGAGCACCTGGATGCGTTCGCCGACGTCGTCGCCAATTACGCCGAACGCACCGACCCCGCAACGGGACTCGGAGACGGATCGTCGGCCACGTCGGTGGCCGGCCTGCTGGCCTATCTCGACGTCGCCGAGTCGGTCGAAAACGGCTTGGCGCCAGCACCATTGGCGGCCGCACGCGACCGCGTGCAGGTGCTCACCGTGCACTCCGCGAAGGGTCTGGAATGGCAAGTGGTGGCGGTGGCCCACCTGTCCGGTGGCACCTTCCCGTCGACAGCGTCGAAGAGCACCTGGCTCACCGACGCCGCGGAGCTGCCGCCGCTACTGCGCGGCGACCGCGCCGCCGCGGGATCACTGGGCATCCCGGTAATGGACACCTCGGACGTCACCAACCGAAAGCAGCTGTCGGACAAGATCTCCGAGCATCGCCGTCAGCTCGAGCAGCGCCGCATCGACGAGGAGCGGCGGTTGTTGTATGTCGCTATCACCCGCGCCGAGGACACCCTGCTGGTGTCCGGACACCACTGGGGGGCCACCGGCATCAAGCCGCGCGGCCCGTCGGACTTCCTGTGCGAAATCAAGGCAGTCATCGACGACTCGGCCGCGGCCGGGGACCCCTGCGGAACGGTGGAACACTGGGCCCCGGCCCCCGCCGACGGTGAACGAAACCCGTGACGCGACAGCGTCTTCGAAGCGGTGTGGCCGCCGGACCCGTTGTCCGGGCGGCGCAACGAGGTCGAGCGCGGTGCGAAGCTGGTGAATCAGGCGCTGCGGGCGGACGTGACCCAAACTGGCGTCGACGTCGACGGTTGGGCCGCCGATGTCGACGCGCTGCTGGCCGACCGGGCCCGGTTGGCGCAGCCGCCGGGCCGCGCCCTGCCCGGGCAGCTGTCGGTCAGCTCCCTGGTCGGCCTGGCGCGTGACCCGGCGGCCACCGCGCAGCGGTTGAGTCATCGGCTGCCGTCCCGGCCCGAACCGCATGCGTTGCTCGGCAACGCCTTTCACGCATGGGTTCAGAAATTCTACGGCGCCGAGTGTCTGTTCGATCTCGGTGATCTTCCGGGCGCGGCGGATTCCGACGTCGGCGACAGTGCGGAGTTGGCCGCGTTACAGGACGCCTTTGCCGAATCGCCGTGGGCGGCAAAAACTCCCGTCGCCGTCGAGGTGCCGTTCGAAATGCCGATCGGCGACACTTTGGTGCGTGGGCGCATCGATGCGGTCTTCGCCGACCCCGATGGCGGGGCCACCGTGGTGGACTGGAAAACGGGTGAACCGCCGCACGGGCCGGAAGCGATGCGGCAGGCAGCCGTCCAGCTCGCGGTGTACCGCTCGGCCTGGGCGGCGTTGGCCGGCGTGCCGGAGTCCGCGGTGCGCACCGCCTTCTATTACGTGCGCGCCCGCACCACGGTGATCCCCGATGAGCTGCCGACCGACGCCGAGATCGCGGGCCTGCTGACGGATCCGGACGGTGCCCGCCGTACTCGGTCCGATCCGCGCCGCCCGAGTGCTGGGGGAGCTGTGGCCATGGTTACATAAGACCCGTGCGTGTCTCGGGCGCAGAAGTCAAGCCGGTGACGGGCCGCCGTGGGCAACGGTAGGTCCCGAAAGCGCAGTGGTCTGGAGGAAGCCCTGACCGCTCAGCGCGGTCACCAGCTGATCGGCGTGGTGCGCATCCCCGAGGACCATGCGAGTCCCATCCGCGTCATCACCCGTCGTCTGGCCATCGCGCTGGTGGTGCTGTTCGCCGCGGCCGTCATCGTCTACCTGGACCGCAACGGTTACCGCGACGTGCGCAACCAACCCCTGACATTCCTGGACTGCGTGTACTTCTCCGCGGTGTCCCTGTCGACGACCGGGTACGGCGACATCACGCCGTACACCGAAACCGCCCGCCTGGTGCACACAGTGATCTTCACCGCGCTGCGGATCGCGTTCCTGGCCGTGTTGGTCGGCACCACGCTCGAAGTGCTCTCCGAGCGCTCTCGCCAAGGGTGGAAGATTCAGCGTTGGAGGAGCAGAGTGCGCAACCACACCATCGTGATCGGGTACGGCACCAAGGGGAAGACGGCGGTGGCCGCGATCCTCGGTGACGAGACCGTCCACTCCGAAGTCGTCGTCGTCGACACCGATCGCGGCACGCTCGAGCATGCCGAGAGCGCGGGTCTGGTCACGCTGCACGGCGACGCCACCAAAGCCGATGTGCTGCGCCTGGCCGGCGCCCAGCATGCGGCGTCGATCATCGTCGCCACCAGCCGCGACGACACCGCGGTGCTGGTGACGTTGACGGCGCGCGAGCTCGCACCCAAAGCCAAGATCGTCGCCTCGATTCGGGAGACCGAGAACCAGCACCTGCTGCAGCAGTCGGGCGCCGACTCCGTGGTGGTCTCCTCGGCCACCGCCGGCCGGCTTCTCGGGTTGGCCACCACCACGCCCAGCGTCGTGGAGATGATCGAGGATCTGCTGACCCCGGACGCCGGGCTGGCGATCGCCGAGCGTGAAGTGGAGCAGGCCGAGGTCGGCGGATCGCCGCGGCACCTGCGCGACACCGTGCTCGGTGTGGTGCGCGACGGCCACCTGCTGCGCATCGGCGCGCCGGAGGTGGATGCCATCGAGGCCAACGACCGACTGCTCTACATCCGAAACGCCGACCACTGATGGCGATCGCAGACTTTCAGCTGCGCAGCGTCCCGCTGCTGTCGCGCGTCGGCGCCGACCGAGCCGATCAGCTGCGCACCGACGTCGAAGCGGCTACCGCCGGCTGGGCGGAGGCGGCCCTGCTGCGAGTGGATTCGCGCAACCAGGTGCTGGCCGCCAACGGCCGGGTGGTGCTCGGCGCCGCCGCCGATCTGGGCGACAAGCCGCCGCCGGAGGCGGTGTTTCTGGGACGCCTCGAGGACGGCCGGCACGTGTGGGGCGTCCGCGGCGCGCTGCAGGCCCCGGACGACCCCGACGCGCAGGCCGAGGTGGTGAACCTGCGCAGCCTCGGCCCGATCTTCGATGACGCCAGCAGCCAGCTGGTCTCCGCGGCCGCCGCCCTGCTCAATTGGCATGAGAAGGCTCGCTTCAGCTCCGTGGACGGTTCGCCGACCAGACCCGCCCGGGCAGGGTGGTCACGCGTCAACCCGGTCACCGGCCACGAGGAGTTCCCGCGTATCGACCCGGCGGTGATCTGTCTGATCCACGACGGCGGCGACCGCGCGGTGCTGGCACGCCAGGCCGTGTGGCCGGAGCGGATGTTCTCGTTGCTCGCCGGATTCGTCGAGGCCGGTGAATCCTTCGAGGTGTGCGTCGCTCGGGAGATCCGCGAGGAGATCGGGCTGACCATTCGCGACGTGCGTTACCTGGGCAGTCAGCCCTGGCCCTTCCCGCGCTCGCTGATGGTCGGCTTCCACGCCGTCGGCGATCCGGCCGAGGAGTTCTCGTTCAACGACGGCGAGATCGCCGAGGCGGGCTGGTTCACCCGCGATGAGGTGCGCGCCGCGCTGGCGGCGGGGGACTGGTCGAGCTCGTCGGAGTCGAAACTGCTACTGCCCGGGTCGATCTCGATCGCCCGCGTGATCATCGAATCCTGGGCTGAGATCGACTGACCGGGGCTAGTTGGCGGTCTCGGCCAGCTTCGCCTTCACCTGCGCCGCGCTCGGATTGGTCAGCGTCGAGCCGTCGGCGAACTTCACCGTGGGAACCGTCCTGTTGCCGCCGTTGACCGAACCGACGAAATCAGCGGCCGCCGCGTCGTGCTCGATGTCGACCGCCTCATAGGGAATTCCGTTGGACTTGAGCACCGTCATGAGCCGGTGGCAGTAACCACACCAGGAGGTCGTGTAGACGGTGAGCGGGGCAGAGGTCATAGCTGGTTAACGTAGCCCGGCGACGATGCATTCCGCGCAGCGGGAGGCGGAGGAGCGGGCGATCGGTGGAGCCCGGCGACGATGCGTTGCGCGCAGCGGGAGGCGCCGACTCGCCGGGGCGACACGCTGGGCCACCGATGAAAGGCGTGGCGATGCACCGGGTTTGTCGGCGACCGCTGCCAAGATGGACGCCATGCCGACGGTCGCCGATCCATTGACAGCCGGGCTGGACGACGAACAGCGCGAAGCCGTGCTGGCTCCCCGCGGTCCGGTCTGCGTGCTCGCCGGCGCCGGAACGGGAAAGACGCGCACCATCACGCACCGGATCGCCCAGCTGATCGCCGGCGGCCACGTCGCGGCGGGTCAGGTGCTGGCCGTCACCTTCACCCAGCGGGCGGCGGGGGAAATGCGCTCCCGACTGCGGACGCTCGACGCCGCGGCGGGTCCGGGCACCTCGGTCGGTGCGGTCTCGGCGCTGACGTTTCACGCGGCCGCCCACCGGCAGCTGCGATATTTCTGGCCGCGGGTGGTCGGCGACACCGGGTGGCAGCTGCTGGACAGCAAATTCGCCGTGGTGGCCCGGGCTGCCGGCCGGGCCCGGATCAACGCCGGCACCGACGACGTCCGCGACCTGGCGGGGGAGATCGAGTGGGCCAAGGCGTCGCTGATCGGGCCCGAGGAATACCCGGCCGCGGTGGCCGCCGCCGCGCGCGACATCCCGCTGGACGCGGCCCGTGTCGCCACCGTCTACGCCGCCTACGAGGCGCTCAAGGCCCGCGACGACAACGTCACCCTGCTCGATTTCGACGACCTGCTGCTGCACACCGCGGCCGCGATCGAAAACGATCCGGGGGTGGCCGACGAGTTCCGGGACCGGTACCGCTGCTTTGTCGTCGACGAATACCAGGACGTCACGCCGTTGCAGCAGCGGGTGCTGACGGCGTGGCTGGGCGATCGCGACGACCTGACCGTGGTGGGCGACGCCAACCAGACCATCTACTCCTTCACCGGGGCCTCGCCGCGGTTCCTGCTCGACTTCTCCCGCCGATTCCCGGACGCCACCGTGGTGCGCCTGGAGCGCGACTACCGCTCCACCCCGCAAGTGGTGTCGTTGGCCAACCAGGTGATCGCCGCGGCGCGCGGCCGGGTCGCCGGCAGCAAGCTGCACCTGGTGGGCCAGCGGGCGCCGGGCCCGGCGCCGTCGTTCCACGAGCATCCCGACGAACCGGCCGAGGCCGCCGCGGTCGCGGCGTCGATCAAGCGGCTCATCGAATCCGGCACGCCGCCGTCCGAGATCGCGGTGCTGTACCGCGTCAACGCGCAATCGGAGATCTACGAGGAGGCGTTGACCGAGGCGGGCATCCCCTATCAGGTTCGCGGCGGCGAGGGGTTCTTCAACCGCCAGGAGATCAAGCAGGCCCTGCTGGCGCTGCAGCGGGCCGCCGAGCGCAGCGGCGGCGAGCCCGTAGCGGAGCCACTGCCCGATGTGGTGCGCGCGGTGCTCGAGCCGCTGGGGCTGACGGCCGAGGAGCCAGTCGGCACCCGCGCCAGGGAGCGCTGGGAAGCGCTGACCGCTTTGGCCGAGCTGGTGGATGACGAAGTCGCGCAGCGCCCGCAGCTCGACTTCCCGGGACTGGTGGCGGAACTCCGGATGCGCGCGGACGCCCGGCACCCACCGGTGGTGCAGGGCGTCGCGCTGGCCTCGCTGCACGCCGCCAAGGGACTCGAGTGGGACGCGGTGTTCCTGGTCGGGTTGGCCGACGGCACGCTGCCCATTTCGCACGCCTTGGCGCACGGCGCCGAGAGCGAAGCGGTCGAGGAGGAGCGCCGGCTGCTCTACGTCGGAATCACCAGGGCCAGAATACATTTGGCGCTCAGCTGGGCGCTGGCCCGCAGCCCGGGCGGGCGCCAGGGCCGCAAGCCGTCACGCTTCCTCAACGGCATCGCACCCCAGGCGCGGGCCGACGCCGCGTCGAACAAGTCGCGGCGCACCAGGGGAGCGGCGACCCGCTGCCGGATCTGCAACAACAACCTGACCACTCCCGCGGCCGTCATGCTGCGACGCTGTGAGACCTGCGCCGCCGACATCGACGAGGACCTGTTGCTGCGACTCAAGGCTTGGCGGCTCGACATCGCCAAGGAGCAGAAGGTGCCCGCCTACGTCGTCTTCACCGACAACACGCTGATCGCCATCGCCGAGCTGCTGCCCGACGACGAAGAGGCGCTGATCGCGATTCCGGGCATCGGCTCCCGCAAGCTGGAACAGTACGGCCCGGATGTCTTGGAGCTGGTGCGCGCCCGCTGAGCTAAACCCGCAGGTCACAAAATCGGTTGTGGCCGACGGTGGTGACCGTTTACCCTCGAAACCGTAACTCGGCACTACGGAAGTCGGCATCACGGAAGGGGGTGGCCACGATGATCAACGACGCATTCGGTGTGGGCGTGGCCCGCGCGGTGCTGGCCGCCGCTACCTCCCGTGCCGCACACGCCGCCTCGGCGGCCGCGCGTAAGCATCGCGCCGCCGCCGCGACCGACGCGTCCGTACAAGTCGGGGGCCCACCGAAGGCAAGCTAGCCCGGTTTTCTCCCCAGATGGCCACGGACCCGAAGTCACCAGGATCCGTGGCCATAGTTGTAGGGTCGACAACTCTTTGACCTGGTCCGGATCACTGCCCAAGACAGCAACCCAGATCAGGAAGTAGGTGGTAGGACATGTCGGCACCGACAGTCCCCAGACAAGCCCTGCCGTGTCACGTCGGCGACCCCGACCTGTGGTTCGCCGACACCCCAGCCGAGCTCGAGCGGGCCAAGACACTCTGCGTCAGCTGTCCGGTCCGGCGCCAATGCCTGGCGGCCGCGCTGGAACGCGCCGAACCCTGGGGTGTGTGGGGCGGCGAGATCATCGACCGCGGTTCGGTCCTGAGCTTCAAACGGCCCCGCGGAAGGCCCCGCAAGGGCGACCGGCGAGACGGGGCCGCCGCCTGAGCGGTGGGGAACTAGACGACCGCGCTGTCGGGTTCGGCGAAGCCTGGCACCAGCTCTTCCGACAGCGCCTTGATCGGCACGTGGGCGTCCAGCTGGCACAGGATCGCGGCCACCGACATGATCACCCGCATCGGGATGACCAGCTTGGGCGGCAGGTCCATCTGCCGGGCCGTCCGGATCTGCGACATCGACCGATCGATCTCTATGGCGGACATCTTCTGCAGCCATTTACGGGTGTAGTGGAAAACCTCGACCTCGACGGGCTCGACGTACTGGCGCAGCATGTCGTCGATGTCGCGCACCGACACCTGCTGGCCCTTCTGGATGAAGCCGGCCTTCTCCATCGTCGGCAACAGCATGTCGTAGTTCTTGTCGCGGGCCAGCCGGATGCTCATCCCGAGCTCGATCGGCAAGCCGCCGGGCAGCGGCGCTACGGCGCCGAAGTCGATCACGCCCATGCGGCCGTCCGGAAGCAGCATGAAGTTGCCCGGGTG
>DASTKA010000378.1:0-6289 GCA_035716165.1 Mycobacterium sp.
TCGGTGGTGTCGTACCCGTGTGCGACTGTCCGAGGATGAACCTGCGTGGAATCGAGCTGCGTTACGTGCTGGCGATGCAGCTGGCGGTGCATGGGCCGGCGACCATCGCGGAATTGACCGATGCGCTGAAGTGGCACAGCTTTCGAGTCCGCGGCAGACCATCGAAAGCGATCTCGGACGCGCTGCGCTGGGAGATCGAGCATGGCAGGGTGCGGCGCCTGGGGCGGGGCCGCTACGGGCCCGGATACATGCCGCGCGGCACCGAACATCGAATCCATCAGCGGGTTCTGGCATTGCGGGAGGCGGCCAAGTTGTCGCTCGAAGGCGGGCAATTGGCTGACCCACCTGCGCCGAGGCCAATGTGGCTGATGTGACAAAGCACTGCCCAATCGAACTACACCTCGAATCGATACCCCATGCCCGACTCGGTCAGCAGGTGTTTGGGATGTGATGGGTCATCCTCGAGTTTGCGGCGCAGCTGCGCGAGATACACACGCAGGTAATGCGTTTCGGTGGCATACGCCGGGCCCCACACCTCTTTGAGGAGCTCCTCGCGGCCGACCAACTTGCCGCGATTACGGACGAGGACTTCCAGCATCCCCCACTCGGTCGGCGTGAGATGGACTTCGCTGCCGTTCTTGGTGACCTTCTTGGCGGCCAGGTCGACGGTGAACGATTCGGTCTCTATCACCGGTTGCTCGAGTTCGGCGGCCGCAGTGTTGCGGCGCACCGCCGCGCGCAGTCGCGCCAAGAACTCGTCCATTCCAAAGGGTTTGGTGACGTAATCGTCGGCGCCGGCGTCCAGAGCCTCGACCTTGTCCGACGAATCGGTGCGGGCGGACAACACGATCACCGGTGCGGTGAGCCACCCGCGCAGCCCGGCCAGCACGTCGATGCCGGAGATGTCGGGCAGGCCGAGGTCGAGGATCACCACGTCAGGCTTGTGCTCGGCGGCGGCCCGCAACGCCCCGGTACCGCTCGAGGCGGTGATCACCTCATAGCCGCGCACGGACAGGTTGATACGCAGGGCGCGGAGGATCTGCGGCTCGTCGTCGATCACCAAAACGCGGGTCATATCGTGTCCATCGGTTGTGGCGCAGCCATATCCACGATCACGGTCAGCCCGCCTCCCGGGGTGTCGGTCGCCGTGATCGTTCCGCCCATCGCTTCGACAAAACCCCGCGCCACCGACATCCCCAGGCCGACGCCGATCGTGTTGTCGTGATCGCCGAGCCGCTGAAACGCCTCGAAGACCTGTTCCTCGGCGCCGTGCGGAATTCCGGGGCCTTCGTCGATGACGTTGATCAGCACGCGATCTCCCACCCGTCCGGCGTTCACCCGGACCACGCAATTGGGCGCGTAGCGCAGCGCGTTGTCGATCAGGTTGGCCAGCACCCGTTCCAGCAGCCCCGCGTCGGCCATCACCATGGCGTCGGCCACTTCGACTTTGACGCGGTCGATGGCGGACCGGAAGAACCCGGTGGCGCCCTTGCCGATGCTGACCAGCGCGCGCTGCACGATCTCCTCGAGATACACGCGGCTCAGCTCGGGGTGGATCACCCCGGCGGCCAAACGCGATGAGTCGAGCAGGTTTCCGACCAGCGCGGTCAGCTGGTCGATCGACTCCTCGATGGTGGCCAGCAATTCCGCGGTGTCGTCGGGGGAGAAGGCGACGTCCTCGGCGCGCAGGCTGGAGACGGCCACCTTGGCCGCGGCCAGCGGCGTGCGCAGGTCATGGCTGACGGCCGACAGCAGTGAGCGCCGCAATTCGTCGGCCCGGACGATCGCCTCTGCGCGGCTCGCCTCCTCGGCAAGCTCGCGCTGTCTGATCAGACCCGCGGCCTGCCTGGCCACCGCGCCCAGCACCCGCCGGTCGCGCGCGGAGAGCTTGCGGCCCGCCAGCAGCATCCAGAACTCGTCGTCGCCAACTTCGATCGCGGTGTCGGCGGAATCGACACTGGCGCAAGGATCCCTGCCGACACAGGCGACCACCTCGCTCTTCTTGCCTCCCGCCCGCGCGTCCTCGCCGGTTTCCCGCAGCATGCTGACGGCACGCTGGGCGTAGGTCTCGCGCACCCGTTCGAGCAGCGTTTCCAGGTCGGCGCCCCGCAGTACCGAACCCGCGAACAGGGTCAGCAGCTCGGCCTCCTGTGAGGCGCGGCGGGCTTCTCGGGCGCGTTTGGCCGCGAAGTCGACCAGCACCGCGACGGCGACCGCGATGAGCAGCAGCACCAATTCGGTGATGGCGCTGTTGGGTTCGGCGATGGTGAAGCTGTGCCGCGGCGCGATCAGGTAGTAGTTGAGCAGCAGCCCGGACAGAACCGCCGAAAGTGCCGCAGGCGCAACGCCGCCCAGCAGCCCGACCAGCAGCACACCGATGAAGAACAACGCGCTTTCGCCGCCGGTGTCCAGATATGCGTCCAGCATGGTTACGGTGATCGCGCAGATGACCGACGGCACGATGAAAGCCGCCAGCCACGACGTCACCCGCCGCTCGCGGGGTGTGAGCGAGGACACGCGGAAGCCGCGTTTGGATTCCTCGTGGGTGACCAGGTGCACGTCGATCTTTCCCGACAGCTCGACAATCCTGGGGCCGATGCCTTCCTCGAAGAGGCGCGCCCAGCGCGACCGCCGCGAGGTGCCGATCACCAGCTGCGTGGCGTTCATCTCCCGCGCGAACTCGAGGAGTGCCGTGGGCACCTCGTCACCGACCACGGTGTGCATCGAAGCATCCAGGCTGCTCGCCAATTCACGGATCTTGGCCATCCGCGACTCCGACAGGCCGGCCAGCCCGTCGCCGCGGATGACGTGCACGACCATGAGCT
This sequence comes from Mycobacterium sp., assembly GCA_035716165.1. Classification (GTDB taxonomy): domain Bacteria; phylum Actinomycetota; class Actinomycetes; order Mycobacteriales; family Mycobacteriaceae; genus Mycobacterium. Next base: position 2,826 of record DASTKA010000378.1, read on the forward strand.
CGGCGGTGGACTTCGATGCGATCCGCGAAGCCCGTCGCACCAGCGTCTCGGACTCGGGACCACCGGTGACCGCCACGACCACCCGCTCGCGGGCCTCCCACATGTCGGTGATCTTGTTCTCTGCGCGGTATTTGGCCAGCGCGGTGTCGACCTGGTCGGCAAGCCACAGCAGCGCCAGTTCCCTTAGCGCGGTGAGATTTCCGCGGCGGAAGTAGTTGGACAGCGCCGCGTCGATGCGATCCGGTGCGTAGACGTTCCCATGAGATAACCTGCGGCGTAACGCCTCTGGTGTGATGTCGATGAGCTCGACCTGAGATGCCTGTCGCACAGCCGAGTCCGGTATCGTCTCCTTCTGCTCTATGCCGGTGATCTGGGCGACGACGTCGTTCAGGCTTTCCAGGTGTTGCACGTTGACCGTTGAGATCACCGTGATCCCGGCGTCGAGCAGTTCCTCGACGTCTTGCCAGCGCTTGGCATTCTTGCTGCCCGGTGTATTGGTGTGCGCGAGTTCGTCGACGAGGACGACTTGCGGGCGGCGCTCCAGGACGGCCGGCACGTCGAGTTCGGCGAACCTGCCGCCGCGATAATCGATATACCGTGGCGGGATGAGCTCGATGCCCTCAAGCAGCTCAGCGGTTTTCGACCGCCCGTGGGTTTCCACCACGCCCGCCACCAGATCGGTGCCGCGTTCCAGCCGCCGATGTGCCTCGCCCAGCATCGAGTACGTCTTACCCACGCCTGGCGCCGCACCGAGATAGATGCGCAGCTCCCCGCGTTTGGGATGGTGGTCGCGGACGCTGACGTCGCTCACGTCAACCATCATCCCCCTCGGCGCTAACTCGTGACCGGATACCGGTGGTCGAGTTGCAGATTTAGTTGCAGCACATTGACGGATGGTTCGCCGAAGAACCCGAGTCCGCGGCCGCTGCTGTTCTGCGCGACGACCTCACGTATCTGATCTGGGCTGACGTGGCGCACCTTGGCCACCCGCGCCACCTGGATGCCGGCATAGGCGGGTGAGATGTGGGGGTCCAGGCCGCTGGCGCTGGCGGTCACCGCGTCGGCCGGCACCGCCGGGTCGGCGGGCGCGGCGCCGCGGATCGGCACGATCTGCCCAATCGTGTAGTCCTCGCCGTATCTTGCGCATTCGACCCGCACACCCTCGTAGAGGGCGAGGAACGGTGCGGCCGTCGATCCGCACGGCTCGTTGACGCTGACTACCCGGGCAGGACGGATGACGTTGCCGCGCGCGTCGCGTGGACCGATCACCGACAACACCGCACCCACGCCGCCGCCGGTGCAGAACGGTCGCGACCCGTCGACCCCCTCCAACTTGCCCACCGCCGCGCTGCGCGTGCACACGGTCGTCAACAGGCTCGGTTTGAAGCCGGCGTCCGACGCCGACTTGCCGGCCGCCAGCTGCGACGGATCGGCCGGCGTGTCGACGATGCTCTCCGGGCCAAGGTTGCTGCCGCCCGACGAGGTCGGGTCATACCCGTTGCCGGCCGCCGAGGGCCGGCTCTGGAAGTACTGCGGCAGCGCGTTGCCGTCTTTATCGGTGAACAGCTGGCCGATCAATCTGCTGCCCACCGGCTTGCCGTTGGCGGTCAGAATCGACCCTTCGGCCTGGTCGCGCAACCCGGGGAACTGCGCGACCAACCAGATCAACAGGGGATAGGCGAGACCGGTGATCACGGTCAGCACCAGCAGCGTGCGCAGCGCCGCCCAGTGCATGCGAACGAAATTCGAAAACGTCATGTCAGGACATCCCCGGGATGAATTGGACGATCAGATCGATCAACTTGATTCCGATGAACGGGGCGACGATGCCGCCGAGGCCATAGATGTAAAGGTTGCGGCTCAGCAGCTTTGACGCGCTGCTTGGTGTGTAACGCACGCCGCGCAGCGATAGTGGGATCAGTGCCACGATGACGAGCGCGTTGAAGATGACCGCGGACAGGATCGCCGACTGCGGGCTGTGCAGCCGCATGACGTTGATCAGGTCGAGCCCGGGGAACAGTGCCACGAACATCGCCGGGATGATCGCAAAGTATTTCGCGATGTCATTGGCGATGGAGAAGGTGGTCAACGCACCGCGGGTAATCAGCAGTTGCTTTCCGATCTCGACGATCTCGATGAGCTTGGTGGGATCGGAGTCGAGGTCGACCATGTTGCCGGCCTCTTTGGCGGCCGACGTGCCGGTGTTCATCGCCACCCCTACATCGGCTTGGGCCAACGCGGGTGCGTCATTGGTGCCGTCGCCGGTCATCGCGACCAGTTTGCCGCCTTCCTGCTCACGCTTGATCAGCGTGAGCTTGTCCTCCGGCGTGGCCTCAGCCAGGAAGTCGTCGACGCCTGCCTCGTCGGCAATCGCTTTGGCGGTCAACGGGTTATCGCCGGTGATCATCACCGTGCGGATGCCCATCTTGCGCATCTCGTCGAATCGCTCACGCATGCCCTGCTTGACGACGTCCTTGAGGTGGATGACACCCAGCACCGCCGCCTCGCCGTTGAGTGTCTCCCCGACCACCAACGGGGTGCCGCCGCCGGCGGATATGCCGTCGACGATCTCGCCAAGCTGGTGGGGAACCTTTCCGCCTTGGCTGCGCACCCATTCCGCGACCGAGCTCGCCGCGCCCTTGCGCAGCTGGTGCCCATTTAGGTCGACACCCGACATCCGGGTGGCGGCCGAGAAGGCGACCCATTGGGCCTGGGAGAGTTCGCCGGGTGTGCGGGCCCGTAACCCGAAGTGCCGCTTGGCGTATACGACGATCGAGCGTCCCTCCGGTGTTTCGTCGGCGAGACTGGACAACTGCGCGGCGTCGGCCAGTTGATCGGAGGTGACCCCGTCAAGGGGGACGAAAGCGGCCGCCTGCCGGTTGCCGAGGGTGATGGTGCCGGTCTTGTCCAGCAGCAGGGTGTTCACGTCGCCGGCGGCTTCCACCGCGCGCCCGGACATGGCGAGCACGTTGCGCTGCACCAGTCGGTCCATGCCGGCGATGCCGATCGCCGACAGCAGCGCACCGATGGTGGTCGGAATCAGACACACCAGCAGCGACACCATCACGATGCCGGTGACACCACTTGCGTTGAGCGCCTGGCCATCCGGGACACCGGGATTGTTCGCCTTGGAGTAGATCGCCAGCGGCTGCAGGGTTGCCACGGCGAAGACGAAGATGATCGTCAACGCCGCCAGCAGAATGTTCAGCGCGATCTCATTAGGCGTCTTCTGGCGGTTGGCACCCTCGACCAGCGCGATCATCCGGTCGATGAAGCTTTCTCCCGGCTTCTGGGTGACTTTCACGACGATGCGATCGCTCAGTACGGTGGTGCCGCCGGTGACGGCGGAACGGTCGCCGCCGGACTCGCGGATCACTGGGGCGGACTCGCCGGTGATCGCCGATTCATCCACCGAGGCAATGCCTTCCACGACGTCGCCGTCACCAGGGATCACCTGTCCTGCC
>DASTKA010000379.1:0-9252 GCA_035716165.1 Mycobacterium sp.
GGTGGACGTGGCCAACGCCGCGCTGTTCTTGGCCTCCGACGAGGCCCGCTACATCACCGCGATCGTCCTGCCGGTCGACGCCGGGGCCACGCAGCGATGAGGAGCGCCGCGCTCACCATCGCCGCCGGCTAGCTTTCGCGCGAAAGGAACGCCAGGACGGTGCTTTCGAACGCCGCCTTGGCCTCGATCATCGCCCAGTGCCCCGAGTTGGGGAAGATGTGCAGCTCCGCATTGGGGATGGTGCGCATCGGGATCAGCGCCATATCCGGCGGGCTCACCCTGTCGTCGCGGCCCCAGGTCAGCAGGGTCGGCGCGGTGAGCTTGTGCATAGTCGCCCACGGCAGCGGTCGGTCGGAGGCGTTCAGCGCGGCGTTCATCCCGGCGAACGCCGCCTTGCCGTACATGCGTCGCGCCGCGGCGAGGGTGTCCGGGTCGGTGGCCAGCTGCCAGCGTTCGTCGATCAGCTCGTCGGTGACCAGTGCCTGGTCGTAGACCATGGACTTGAGCCAGTCGACCAGCCGTTGCCGCGTGGGGTCCTCGACGAATTCCTGCAGCAGCCGAATCCCTTCGCTGGGGCTGGGACTGAAGATGTTGGTGCCGATTCCGCCGATGGTCACCAGCCGTTCGACGCGGTCCGGATTGTGGGTCGCGAAGTTGATGCCGACGCCACCCCCCATCGAATTGCCGACGATGTGCACCTTGTCGACGCCGAGCGCGTCCAGGAAGGGCGACACCGTGCCGAAAGCGGTCACCATCGGATGGCCGCCGAAGTCGTCGCTGACCCCGAAACCGGGAAACTCCAGGATCAGGCAGCGAAACCGCTCGGCGAAAGCGGGCAGTACCCCGCGGAAGTTGCGCCAGCCGGTGACACCGGGACCGGAGCCGTGCAGGAACAGCAGCGCCGGGCCCGAATGTGAGCCGCCGCTGTCGTAGTAGCGCAAAGCGCCCTTTTCCGTGCTGATTTCGCGCAGGTCCAGCGGCGCGATGGTCGTCGGTTCGAAAGTGTCTGCCACGGATGTCACCCTGCCATGCCGCGGTGCCGAGAAGGGACGGGGTTCCGCTGACCGGGCCGATCAGATCGGGCGATCGCCCGGTTCGCCGCAACTCAGCAGTTCTTTGAGCGCGGCGGGGAACGCGTCGGCGAGATCCCAGAGGTCCGGGACGAGGTCGGGGCAGGACAGGATGCCGATGCCCAGTCGGCCGTTGAGCGACATCACGGTGATGTTCAGCGCAGCGCCGGCGATGATCGGCCCGAGCGGGTACATCGCGTCGAGCCGGCTGCCCAGGAAGTAGAGCTGCTCTTGCGGGCCGGCGACATTCGACATCACCAGGTTGTGCGGCGGCTTGTCGGGCAGCGGGATGCGCGGCAGCAGTTTCATCGCGACGCCGAACATGGTCTGTCCCGCCACTTGCGTCCAGTCGTGCAGCAGACTCGGGCCAAGCGCCGCGGCGTGGTCCTTGGCCGCGGCGTTTCCGGCGGCGATTCTGGCCAGCCGCTCGACGGGATCGTCGATGTGGGTTTCGAGCCGGCAGAGCATCCAGGTGAGCTGGTTGCGGCCGGGCCGGTCGGACTGGCCGCGGACCGACACCGGCACGCTGGCGACCAGGGGGATGTCGGATAGCTCGCCACGGTCCTGGAAGTACTGCCGCAGCGCCCCCGCGCACAGCGCCGTCACGACGTCGTTGACGGTCACGCCGAACCGGCGTTTGACGGTTTTCACGTCCTCGAGGTCCACGCTGGTCAGAGCGACGTTGCGGCGCCGGGTGAACGAGCCGTTGAACTCCGTGGGCGGCGCCGCGAACGGGGCCGCCATCGTCTGCCCGCCGCCGCGGGCCCGCAGCACCGTCTGGGCCAGCGTCAGCGCCGTTGCAGGCACGACCTTGGCCAGGCGCCACGGCCGTAACGCGGCGCCGATCAGCCCGCTGGCGGCGATCTGCAACGCGTTGGCCGCGCCGCTGCGTTCTGCCGGTTCCGGCGGCGGGGCATCCGGCGCGCCGCTGCACAACTGCGCGAGCAGGTTGGCACCACCCACGCCGTCGACCACCGCGTGGTGGGCCTTGAGGACGACGGACAGCGCATCCCTGCCGTGCAGCCCTTCGATCACCCACATCTCCCACAGCGGACGATCCCGGTCCAGCGCCAGGCTGGCGATGTGGCCGCAGATGTCCGCTAATTCTCTCGGCCCGCCCGGCGAGGGCAGGGCGACGCGGTGTAGGTGGCGCGCCAGATCGAACCGATCGTCGTCAACCCACACCGGGTGGTCGAAGTTCAATTGGTTGTCGGCCAGCTTGAGGCGGAATTCGGGCACCGCGTCCACGCGCGTCGCCAGCGCCTCCCGGAAGCGGTCGAACGTGTAGCCCCCCGGCATCGTCATGGGATCCAGCTCCAAAACGCAGCAAACATTCAAAGGCTGCGTCGGTGATTCCAGGTGCAGGAAGAACGCGTCTAACCCACTGAGTCTCTGCATAACTGCCCGTCTCTTTTGCGCGGCCATGACCGCTGGTCACATGACCCGGGGTCATCCCGGAGGCCTGAAGGCCGAACGATCGGGGCGACCGCAAATTTTTTTGGTATGTGACTTCTATCTGTAGCCGTTGAGGGGCTTCGGGCAAACATCCTGTCAAGACATTTAACGAAATCGCCACGCGGCGGACGCTGGTTGCGGTGGCGGCTTGTTGGTCGCCACGGTAAACCCAATGGGCCAACAGGTTCGTGACCGCGCCGCGGCGAGCACCGCGTCCCGGGCTCGGCGGTCTCCTAGGGTTGGCGGGCCATCGCGGAGTCGGGTGCCGCCCAGTCGGTCGAGACCTTGCGGTGCTTGATCAGCCAGGTGTCACTCTCGGGCACCAGGATGTCGCGGTACCGGCCGTAGTGGTCGAGACCCATGTGGGTGACCACGGTGAAGTAGGAGTCGACCCGGGCCCGGTCGGGCGCCAACTCGGTGAACAGTACGTTCGCGACGTTGTGGCGCACAATCGGCGTGACATCGGCGTCTATGGCGATCTTTCCGGTGATGCCGCCCAAGAATTTCGCGATCTCCGATCGCCCGCGCAATGGCTCCAAACCGCGGATCTCGAGCACGCCGTCGGCGCAGAACGTCTCCGCCAGAGCGTCGAGCCGGCCGGCGTCGCCGGACCAGTTGTAGCGCGCCAGGGTGTCCCGGATTTGTTCGCGGGCCACCAGTTCCCACATCTCCACCGTCACGACTCCTCGCCCACGAACTGTCAACAGCGTAAGCCCGGCGCGTGGCGTCGCCGACTGTGGCGGAGGCCACCGGCCGCCAAGTTTCGAGAATCCACCGGTTGGGCAATAAGAGGGGCGACTGCACGACACGGGCGCGTGCACACCATGGAGGGAGAACGCATGTCGGACAAGAGTGGTCCCGCGGAGGCCGTCGAGGGCGTCGTCGAGGGCGTCAAGGGCAAGGTCAAGGAAGTCGCGGGTGCGGTCGCCGGGCGTGACGACCTGCGGCGCGAAGGCCAGGCTCAGCAAGACAAGGCCGACGCGCAGCGCGAGGCGGCCAAGAAAGAGGCCGAGGCCGAGAGTGCCCGTAAAGCCGCCGATGTCAACGAGGCTCGCCAAAAGGCCGAACAGTAACGACAGATGGTGGCCCGGTCACAGGTGTGGCCGGGCCACCGCTTTGTCGCTGAACAGCGACTGACCCTCGAATCTTGCCACTTCCGCTACCGGCGGTAGCGGAATACAGTGGGTGGATGAAACCGGGCGAAGACGGTACGCACCTGCGCACGTGTCCGTTGTGTGAAGCCATGTGCGGCTTGGAAATTCACGTCGATGGCGGCAGAGTCAGCGGCATCCGCGGCAATCGTGGCGACGTGTGGAGCCGCGGACATCTGTGCCCCAAGGGCACCTCGCTTGCCGCCCTGCACGACGATCCGGACCGCATTCGCCAGCCGATGATCAAGGTCGACGGGCACTGGCAAGAAGTCACGTGGGACGCGGCTTTTCGCCGGTGCACCGAGTTACTGACGCCGGTGATCGAGAAGTACGGCATCGGTGCGGTCACCGCCTACACGGGCAACCCGCTGGCGCATTCGTTCTCGTTGGCCCGCTATGCCGGCGTGCTGATGGGCATGTCCGGCATGCCGGTCACGTATTCGCCGGGGACGGTTGACCAATGGCCGAAGAATCTGTCGTCGCATTTGATGTACGGCCTGTGGTGGAACTTCCCGGTACCCGACATCGAGCGCACCGACCTGCTGGTGATCATGGGCGCCAACCCGGCGGCGTCGCAGGGTTCACTGTTGGCCGCGCCCAACGTGATGGGCCTGATCGACGGGATTCGCAAGCGCGGCAAGGTAATCGTGATCGACCCGGTGCGCACCCTGACCGCCGCGCGCGCCGACGAGTGGCTTCCCATCGTGCCGGGCACCGACGCGGCGCTGCTGCTGGCCGTCGCGCACACCCTCTTCGACGAAGACCTCGTCAGGCCGGGGCCGCACGTTGACGGCGTCGACACCATGCGGCGCGCCGTCGCGGACTGGCCGCCGGAACGGGTCAGCGCGGTCACCGGCATCGACGAAGACCGCATTCGCCGGCTGGCCCGCGAGCTCGCCGGGACCGAGAGGTCAGTGGTGTACGGCCGAATTGGGTTGTGCAACCAGGAGTTCGGCAGTCTTGCCAGCTGGCTCGTCGACGTCATCAACATTCTCACCGGTCATTTCGACGTTCCCGGCGGGGCGATGTTCCCCAGACCGGCGGCCTGGTCCATCACCACCGCGCCACTGCCTGGGCTTGAAGACGGTGCGCCGGAATTCGGTCGTTGGCACACCCGGGTGCGCGGCGCCAAGGAGGTGCTGGGTCAGGCGCCGGTGTCGTGCATGGCCGAGGAGATCGCCACGCCGGGCGACGGGCAGCTCAAGGCGCTGATCACAGTGGCGGGCAATCCGGTGTTGTCCACCCCCGCCGGCGACAAGCTCGACGAAGTGCTGCCGATGCTGGAAGCGATGATCTCCGTTGATCTTTGGCTCAACGAGACGACGCGGCACGCCGATGTCATCCTGCCCGGGCTGTCTCCGCTCGAGCAGCCCCACCACGACGATCTGATCCTGCTCTTCGCCATCCACAGCATCGCGAATTATTCGGCCCCGGTGTTCGATCCGGGCGACCGCCCGCACGAGTGGGAAATACTGATCCGGCTGACCGGCCTGTGCACGGGCACCCCCGCCGAGGATGTCGACGTCGCGGCGATCGACGACGGCTTCTTCGACTACCTGGCCTTCACCCGCGGCCTCGACGGGGCTCAGATTCGCAAGCTCTACGAGCACGGCGGACCCGAGCGAATGCTCGACCTCACCCTCCGAACCGGGCCCTTCGGCGACCAATACGGCGAGAACCCGGGTGGGCTCACCCTGGACGTGCTCAAGGCCAACCCGAACGGTATCGACTTCGGGCCCATGGTGCCGCAGCTGCCCGACCTCCTCGCGACCTCCGACAAGAAGATCCGGCTCGCCCCGCAGTACCTGCTCGACGACCTGCCGCGGCTGGCCGCGCGCATGGAGCGGCCCGCCGAGCCACTCGTGCTGGTGAGCCGCCGGCACCTGCGATCGAACAACACCTGGCTGCACAACGTGCCCGCGCTGATGAAGGGAAAAGATCGGTGCACGTTGCTGATCCATCCCGACGACGCGGCCCCGTGCGGGATCACGGACAGCGACATTGTGACGGTCAAATCTGAGGCCGGCGAGATCAGGGTCCCCGTCGAGGTGACCGACTCCATCAGGCCCGGTGTCGTCTCGATGCCCCATGGCTGGGGACACGGCAAGCCGGGCACCCGCATGTCGGTGGCCAACAACTCACCCGGCGCGAACACCAATGTGCTTTCCCCGCCGACGTTTATCGACGAGCCCTCCGGCAATGGCGTGCTGAACGGCATCCCGGTCACGATCATCGAAGATCAAGCCCGCTTCCAGCCGGCGCCGGCTCCCTGACGCGGCTCCGCGGTTACCTAGTGCCACACGCCTTTTCATTCGCCCACGGCCGGGCCTATCAGGGCGCGATGGGCCGATTGGTCCACTGGCGGTCGGGCCGCCGTGTCGAGCGGAACCATCCGCCGGCCGCGCCGGTCCCGCCGTCGGTGGGGATGGTGTGGCCGGTGACGAACGCCGAGAGGTCCGAGGCCAGGAACAGGATGGCCCGGGCCTGATCCTCGGGCAGGCCCATCCGCCCGATCGGAACCCACTGCGGCCACTGCGTCTGTTCGTCAGCCGTGAGCCATTGCGAGTAGGGGACTTGCTGCGATTCGGTGACGTCGGGGGCGATGGCGTTCACGCGCACCCCGTCGTTGCCCACCTGGACGGCGAGGCTGCGGGTGAATGCGATGACGGCGGCTTTGAATGCGGCATACACCGGATCCTCCGGATAGCCCCGCAGCCCCTCGACAGACGAGACGTTCACAATGGCGCCGGCGTGCCGCTCAACCATCGTCGGCAGGAACGCGTGGGTGAGCAGGAAAACGTGGTGCAGGTTGATCCGGTAGAGGTCGTCCCACAGTTGCGGGTCGGTCTCGACGAAGTTGCCGGGGTGGCGCAGCCAGTGGCCCACGTTGTTGACCAGCACATCGACGCGATCGAACCGATCGAGCACCGTCCGGGCTAACCGGGTGACCTGGTCGGGATCGCGGACGTCCGTGGTCACCGCCAGGGCCGACCCGCCGGATTGGGTGATCGCGGCGGCCGTCGCGTCGGCAAAGTCGGTGTCGATGTCTGCGATGACCACGTCCGCACCGTGTTCGGCGAACAACCGCGCGGTCGCTGCGCCGATACCGCCGGCGCCGCCCGTGACGACCGCCACCCGGTCGGCCAGGAGCGCATCAGGGTGCTTGGGGTGTGCCATCGCTCATATATAGGGCTACCCGGCGACCTCGGCAATAGCCGATCGGGCCCGACTGAACCCGCGCGGTAGCCAACAGAGAGATACCGGAGTGTTACCCACCTCCTGTACACAGCAAACAGTGATGTACGCAACATTTCCCAAGCGTTAATTTGCAGTTAGCCGCTAGTGGAAGGGGTATCCGCTCTCCACTTAGGAGGTTGAAACCCAATGGTGAGTACAACCGAACCGACGCATATATTGCCGAGCGTGGCGATCACGCGGCGTGTCCACCATCGCCACAGCCCGCAGTCGGTCGCGGTAGGGCTTGCCAGTCGCCTGATCGTGAAGAACACGGTCCGCGCGTGGGCCATGACGCCGAACCTGCGCTGGCCGTTCGAGTTCGTCGATGGTGTCGCGGGTTTGGTCCCGCAATTCGGGGTCCAGGCGAAAATCGAACGGGTGCGGCTGGACCACTGCGCCGCGGAATGGGTTCGCGCTCCGGGCGTATCGGGGAAGCGGGCGATCCTGTATCTGCACGGTGGTGCATTCCTCACCTGCGGTCTCAACACCCATCGCTCCATGGTGGCTCGCTTGTCCAAGTCCGCCGATGCCGCCATTCTGACGGTCGCGTACCGGAAGCTGCCGGCACACCAGATCACCGACGCCATCGACGACGCCATCAGTGGGCTGCGGTGGCTGCAGGATCGCGGCTTCGCCGGCGACGAGATCGTCGTGGCCGGCGACTCGGCCGGTGGCTACCTGGCGTTCATGACCACCCTGATGGCGATCAACGAAGGCATCATGGAACCCGCGGGCGTGGCGACCATCTCGCCGTTCACCGACGCGGACCCGATGCGAAAGCTCAAGCACGGCAACGCACGCAAGTGCTCCATGTTCACCCGTCGCGCATTCTCGATGTTCGCGCAATACCTCAGCAAGGCACAGGTTTTGGAAGGTCGGGGTGATACCACCGTCGCGTCGCCGGTCGACGCGGACCTGTCCTCGATGCCGCCGGTCACCATTCACGTGAGCTCGGACGAGTTGTTACTCGCCGACGCCGAATTGATGGCGAAACGCCTGGAAGCCAGTGGGATCCATTGCGATCTGCACCTGTGGGACGGACAAATTCACGACTTCCCGATAGCGGCCGACATCTTGCCCGAGGGCAGGCGGGCCCTCAAGTACGTCGGGGATTTCGTCAAGGACGTCACCGCCGCCCGTAGCAGGATCTCGAGCGTACATAGCCTGCGCGATGCCGCAGTTGCGGGTTGAAGCCGAAAGTTATTGCACCGCAGGCCGGCCCGCCACCTCATTGCATATGCCCCTTTGCTGGGGCTGCATTCTTTGCCGCTTCTCGAGCGTGCCGCGACGTCGGGTGACCCGGCGCCCGGCGAAGAACCTGGCGCGTAGGCCGCGCCACTGCCGTTACAGTTAGTCCTAATGACTCCACCAGCCCCGCCTGCGCTGACCGTGCGGTACGAGGGAGCCGAACGCACCTTCGCGCCGGGCAACGATGTAGTGATCGGGCGTGACCTTCGCGCCGACCTGCGAGTCGCGCACCCCCTGATCTCCCGCACCCACCTGATCGTGCGGTATGACCAGGGCCGATGGATCGCTATCGACAACGGCAGCCTCAACGGCCTTTATGTCCACAACCGCCGGGTCCCGGTCGTCGACATCCAGGACGGCCTGCGGATCAACATGGGCAATCCCGACGGCCCGGCACTGACCTTCGAGGTCGGCCGCCATCAGGGCTCGGCCGGCCGGCCTCCGCTGACGACGTCGGTACCCATCGTGAGCAACCCCAGCGAACCGCTGGCGCGGGCGCCGCAGGGCCAGCCATTCGGCACGCAGTGGCCCGGCCAGTCCCAGCAGCCTGCGTCGGCCTCGTTCCGGCAACCGGTCCATCCGCCCAGCGCCGCGCAGCCGAGCCAGCCGACCAGCGGACCCACGCCGGGCTACCCGGCCGGGCCGCAACCGAGATACCCGACCAGCGGTCCACCGAGCGCCCCGCCCGGCGGGCCCCAGGAAGCGCCGCATATCTACCGGTCGGCATCCGTGTACGCGGCGCCGCCGACCAGCGCGGAGCCGGCGACGCCCCAGACGGGACGTATCGGGGGTGACTCGTCGGTCATCGCGACGTCGATGATGAAGATCCTGCGGCCGGGCAAGGCGGGTTTCGACGCACCCGGTGCGATCAAGATCGGCCGCGCCAACGACAACGACATCGTCATTCCCGAGGTGCTGGCATCGCGCCACCACGCGACCCTGGTCCCGGGGCCTACCGGCACCGAGATCCACGACAACCGCAGCATCAACGGCACCTTCGTCAACGGCGCCCGGGTCGACTCGGCCGTGCTGCACGACGGCGACGTCGTCACGATCGGCAACATCGACCTGGTCTTCCACGGCGGCACCCT
>DASTKA010000380.1:0-5014 GCA_035716165.1 Mycobacterium sp.
CCTCGAGGTCGCCGTAGCGCGGCTTGTCGGCGGCGCTGCAGGTGGCCGTGACGCCGGCGCGGACCAGCGCGACCATCAGCTCCCGGGCCAGCGGACCGGACAACGCCTCCGATGGCGAGACGACCTCGGCGACCGAGACAGCCCGCACGTCGCTGCCCGCCACCCGGATCCGGGCGGCCGAGGACAGGCCGAACCAGCCGTAGGCGGGGTTGTCCAAGGTCCACAGGTGCTGGGCGGTGTCCACCGCGCGCGCCCCCTCGTGCAGCAGCGCGAAACCGCGCCCGACGACGGCGTCGCCCACCTCGCTGACCGGCATGGCGCCCGGCACCGGGCACGGCCAACGCAGCCGCAGCAGCTGGTCGGCGCCGCTGAACTCGTCGATCGTGGTGCGACAGTCCACCCGTGCGACGCCACGCAGCAGCGTCAGGGTCTGGGTGTAGCGCAGCAGGGCGCCGATCCGGCCTTGCACCACCAGCCGCTGACCGAGCGGGCCGCGGTAGGCCTGCACCCGCGCGGGCTCTGCCGACGAGCACACCACCGGCCCCTTGGGCAGCAGATGCCACGGTCCCTCGCCCTGGGTCGGGTGCGCCGGGTATTCCTCGTAGACGGCGAGCTCGTTGCCCACCCGCCCGGGGGCGATCAGCTCGAGGCCGTCCTGCGTCAGCGAGGCGACTCCCCCGCCGCGCGCCGGGTCCACCACGACCCGGTAGTGCTCGTTGGAGATCGCCGATCCCGGCACCGGTTCCCAGCCGGCCGGTTCGCCCGGTTCACCGGGCACGAGCCGATACGCCCGCCAGCCCAGCGACGGCACATCGCGCGCCAGCCAGCTGACCGACCGGCCGTCGTGCTCGACGTGCGCCGCCAGCTCGGCGCCCTCGGAGTCGAGCACCCGGACCCGGGCACCGACCGGCCGATCAAGGCGCGCGGTGACGATGTCGGTGCGCCGGCAGGTCAGCGGATTCCACACGATGACGTCGCCCCGGGCGGTGCCGACGGCGCCGGACAGCGCCGCCAGCGAGTTGTCGCGGGCCGCGCGGCCCAACTCCCAGGCGTCGCGCCAGCCGGTCAGCAGGTCGAGGTACACCTGGTCGGATTCCGAGCCGGTGATGGCGTCGTGGTGCGCGCCGTAGACCAACTGCACCCACGCCTTGGCCAGCGCGGCCTGCGGGTACAGGGCACCGGTCAGCAGCCCGGCGAACACCGCGAAGCGCTCCGCTTGCAGGACGGCGTTCTCGGCAGCCCGGTTGGCCTGCTTGGTGTCGATGAAGGAGACGTCCTTGCCCGTGTAGATCGGGTTCATGTCCCGGGTCTGGGGCGATGGTTCTCGAGGCGCGCCGCGCCCATGCGCCAGTTCGGCACGCACCGCCGCGAAGAACTCACTGGGCAGCGCGCACACGAAGCGGGGCCAGGTGTAGCGGGCGGCCCAGTCGCGGTGGATCTCGGTGACCCACTTATTGGGCGGGGTGTAGTCGGTGCCGACCGGCAGCAACACATTGCGGGTCAACGCCACCCTCTTGAGCTGATCGAAGAGCTCACACGTGGCGGCCTCCGCTTCGCCCAGCGACGCGGCCGAGTCCATCCACCAGCCCGCCGAATAGTGCGCGGGCATGTAGTGGGTGAGCAGCCCGCGCCCCGACGGCGAGATCCACTCGAACTCGCTGCGGAACTGCATGCGCTCGACGCCACCACTTTCGCGACCGCCCTGGGCCGGACCCCACTGGTGGTGCGGCCCCCTGGCCCACGAACTCGACGTCAGGCCGGCGTCGGCGGCCATCCCGGGGAATTGCGGATCGTGGCCGAACACGTCGAGCTGCCACGCGGTGGCCGGGTTCGCCCCCACGACATGGCGTTGAAAACCCATGCCGTGCACCAGATTCCGAATCGTCGTTTCCGGGCTGGTGAGGTTCGTGTTCGGTTCGTTGTAAGTGCCGCCCATGACCTCGACGCGGCCTCCGGTGATGAACCGGCGCAGGTCGGCACGGTCTTCGGGGCGGGTGTCCCAGTACGGCTTGAGGTAGTCGACCTCGGCCAGCACGAACTTGTAGTCGGGATCGCGGCGCGCCATCTCCAGATGCGCGTGCACCAGGTCGAAACCGTTGGTCTGGCGGGCCCGCCCCGGCGGGTCCTCGGCCCACTCGCTGGTGTAGGCGCCCTGGGTGTTCCACCACACCGGGTCGTAGTGGAAGTGGCTGACCATGAACATGGTCCAGCCGGGCTCGGCCACGGTGAATTCGAACGGCAGCCGCAGGCCATCGGCGTGCGCTTGCGCGGCCCGGCGCTGCCCGGCGACGGCCTCGTCGACCGTCACCGCAACCTCGACGACCGCGAATCCGGGTTCGGCGGTCGCCCGCCCGCGCAGGCCACGGCCGTCGATGCGAATCGGCGTGCGCTTACCGCATTCGGCGACGGTCACGCGGACCAGCTGCAGCGGCGCATCCGGTGGTCCGACGAAGAGCTCGGTCGACTCGGCCTTCGTCATTCGCATGCCGAAACCACCTGCATCCACGCACCTTACGGCGCGCGGGTCCTAGGATCGACCAATGCCCGCTCTTGCCCCGCCGGTGTCCGACGAACGCAGCGCCCTGCGCGAATTCCTCGCTTATCACCAGAGCGCGTATTTCGCCGTCAGCCATGGCCTCACCGACGAACAGGCCCGGTCCAGCCCCTCGGTCAGCGCGCTCTCTATCGGGGGGCTGATCAAGCACGCCACCGGAATGCAGCGCAGCTGGATGGCGCGCGTCGCCGCCGCACCGGACGCGCCGCCCAAAGACCCCCGCCCGTTCCAAGAGCTCGCCGCGGAGTTCGCGGATCAGCATGTGATGCGGCCCGACGAGACGCTGGCCGGGTTGCTGGGGGCGTTCAAAGAACAGAACGCGGCGTCGCTGCGGCTGGTGGAATCCGCGGACCTCGACGCGGCGGTGCCGGTCCCCCGCGACATCCCCTGGTTCCCCAAGGACCAGGAGGCCTGGTCGGTGCGCTGGGTGATCCTGCACGTGATCAACGAGCTCGCCCGCCACGCCGGCCACGCCGACATCATCCGCGAAACCATCGACGGCGCCACCATGTACGAGTTGATCGCGGGGCTCGAGGGCTGGGCCATCGAGGGCTGGGTCCAACCCTGGAAAAGCGGTGACCGTCCGGGCTAGAGGATTGGGCTTTGCCAGTGCCGATTTGGCACACTGCACAGATGAGCTCTACCAAACATAAGGTGGCCAAGCTCGACCGGGTGCCGTTGCCGGTCGAAGCGGCCCGGGTAGCCGCGACGGGTTGGCAGGTCACCCGCACCGGCGCCCGCATCCTCACCAAGCTGCCGGGTAGGGGCCCGTGGCAGCAGAAGGTGATCAAGCAGCTCCCGCAGACGTTCGCCGACCTGGGGCCGACCTACGTGAAGTTCGGACAGATCATCGCGTCCAGCCCCGGGGCGTTCGGCGAATCGCTGTCCCGGGAATTCCGGGGCCTGCTCGACCGGGTGCCGCCCGCCGACTCCGACGAAGTACACAAGCTCCTCGTCGAGGATCTCGGCGGTGACCCTTCCGACCTGTTCGCCAAATGGGACGAGACGCCGTTCGCGTCGGCGTCCATCGCGCAGGTGCACTACGCCACCCTGCACACCGGCGAGGAGGTCGTCGTCAAGATCCAGCGCCCGGGCATCCGGCGCCGCGTCGCGGCCGACCTGCAGATCCTCAAGCGTTTCGCCCAGGCCGTCGAACTGGCCAAGCTGGGCCGCCGGCTCTCGGCGCAAGACGTGGTCGCCGACTTCTCCGACAACCTGGCCGAGGAGCTGAACTTCCGGCTGGAGGCGCAGTCCATGGAGGCGTGGGTGTCGCACCTGCACGCCTCCCCGCTGGGCAAGAACATCCGGGTGCCGCAGGTGTTCTGGGACTTCACCAGCGACCGGGTGCTGACGATGGAGCGGGTGCACGGCATCCGCATCGACGACGTCGCCGCCCTCCGCAAGGCCGGGTTCGACGGCACCGAGTTGGTCAAGGCCCTGCTCTTCTCGCTGTTCGAAGGCGGGCTGCGGCACGGGCTGTTCCACGGCGACTTGCACGCGGGCAACCTCTACGTCGACGACCAGGGCCGCATCGTCTTCTTCGACTTCGGGATCATGGGCCGCATCGATCCCCGCACCCGCTGGCTGCTGCGCGAGCTGGTGTACGCGCTGCTGGTCAAGAAGGACCACGCCGCGGCGGGCAAGATCGTGGTGCTGATGGGCGCCGTGGGCACCATGAAGCCCGAGGCCGAGGCCGCCAAGGACCTGGAGCGCTTCGCCACGCCGCTGACCATGCAGACGCTGGGCGACATGTCCTACGCCGACATCGGCCGGCAGCTGTCGGCGCTGGCCGACGCCTATGACGTCAAACTCCCCCGCGAGCTGGTGCTAATCGGCAAGCAGTTCCTCTACGTAGAGCGGTACATGAAGCTGCTGGCACCCAGGTGGCAGATGATGTCCGATCCGCAATTGACCGGCTATTTCGCGAACTTCATGGTCGAAGTCAGCCGTGAGCACTCCTCCGACATCGAGGCATAAGGAGCTTCTCTGGTGCAGGTCCGCACGGGGCATGCCATTTCCGGCGATCTGAAGCTGTACTTCGAGGACATGGGCGACTTCGATGACCCGCCCGTCCTGCTGATCATGGGACTGGGCGCACAGCTGCTGCTGTGGCGAGTCGCGTTCTGCGAGAAGCTGGTCAGCCAGGACCTGCGCGTCATCCGGTATGACAACCGCGATGTCGGCCTGTCCAGCAAGACGCAACGCCGCAGCTCGGGCCAACCACTGGTGGCGAAGCTGCTGCGGTCCTGGCTGGGTCTGCCCAGCCGGGCGGCGTACAAGCTCGAAGACATGGCCGACGACGCCGCGGCCGTGCTCGACCATCTGGGCATCGAGCGCGCACACATCGTGGGCGCGTCGATGGGCGGCATGATCGCGCAGATCTTCGCCGCGCGATTCCGCGAGCGGACCAGGACCCTGGCGATCATCTTCTCCAGCAACAATTCGGCGCTGCTGCCGCCG
>DASTKA010000381.1:0-4455 GCA_035716165.1 Mycobacterium sp.
GATGATTAAACGAAATGCTTACCGGAAACCCCATTGATAGACCGCTGAAGAAAATGTTAGATTGGCTATCATATGACCTCGCACGGCCGGCTTTGGCCGCCGGCGCCGAAGGGTGGCCCTCGTGATCACACACGCTGACGGAACCAGCACACCGTTGATCGACGCGAGCGTGCACATCTTCTTCCCGTCCAACAAAGCGCTGCGGAAGACCCTGCGCGAGCCGTTCAAGAGCCGCGGTTTCCCCGACTACGAGATGGACTGGTACGGCGCCCCCGGCGGCGAGTACGCGCCCAACACCGAGGGCCCCGACCGCCAATACCCCGGTTCGGATCCGGATTTCGTTGCCAATGAACTGTTTTCGAAGCGCGGGGTCGATGTGGCGGTCCTGCATCCGATGGCGCGCGGCATCATGCCCGACCGGCACCTCGGCAGCGCCCTGCACGCCGCGCACAACGAGATGATGGTGGCGAACTGGCTGGAGTCCAGCCAGTTCGGCGAGCGGTTCCGCGGCACCATCCGGGTCAACCCCGACGACATCCCCGGCGCGCTGCGCGAGATCGAGAAGTGGCGTGCGCATCCGCGGGTGGTCCAGATCGGGGTCCCGCTCCAATCTCGCGAGCTGTACGGAAAACCGCAGTTCTGGCCGATCTGGGAGGCCGCCGTTGACGCCGGGCTACCCGTCGCCGCGCACATCGAAGTCGGGTCGGGCATCGCGTTTCCACCGACGCCGAACGGGAACACCCGTACTTACGAGCAGTACGTCAGCTTCATGGCGCTGAACTACGTGTATCACCAGATGAATATGATCGCCGAGGGGGTTTTCGAGCGGTTCGACGGCCTCAAGTTCGTATGGGGCGATGGCGCCGCCGACTTCATCACGCCGTTCATCTGGCGCATGGACACGTTCGGCCGGCCGCACCTCGAGCAGACGCCGTGGGCCCCGCGGATCCCCAGCGACTACCTGCCCGGTCACGTGTATTTCGTTCAGGGCAGTCTCGACGGTCCCGGCGACGTCGAATTCGCCGGCGAATGGTTCGGCTTCACCGGCAAAGACGACATGGTGATGTTCGGCTCGAGCTACCCGCACTGGCAGTGCGGCGATGTCACGAAGTTGCCCAGCGCGTTGTCGGCCGAGCAGCGCGAGAAGCTGTGCTGGCGCAACGCGGCGCAGCTCTACGGCATAGACATTGCCGCCGCGGTGGGCGCACAGTAGAGGTATTGCGAAGGACTGAGGAGAGCCAGATGACGTTGACCCATTCGCAGGAGCGGGTTCCCGCTACCGAGCGTATAGCCGTCCGCTGCGTCGACTCGGATGTTCACCCGGCCCCCAAGCGCGGAGAGCTGCTCCCCTACATCCCCGAGCCGTGGCGCAGCAAGTACTTCCTCACTCGCTCCGTTGGCGAGCAGATCTACTACGACGCGCCGGACTACGCGCACTCGTACGCGATGCGCGTGGACTCCTTCCCCGCCAACGGTGAGTTCCCCTGCAGCGACCCGGATTTGGCGTTCCGTCAGCTGATCATGGAGGCCGGCTCCGATATCGCGATCCTGGAACCGGCGGCCTACCCGGCGCGCCTTACTGAAGCGCAGCATGCGATGTCGACCGCGTTGAACGACTGGCAGGCCAATCACTGGCTGGACAGCCACAATAACTGGCACGAACGGTGGCGCGGTTCGATCTGCATCGCCATCGAGGAGCCGGAAGAGTCGGTGCGTGAGATCGAGCGCTGGGCCGGGCACCCCTTCATGGCGCAGATTCTGATCAAGGCAGAGCCGCGCCCCTCCTGGGGCCACCCGAAGTACGACCCGATCTGGGCGGCCGCCAGCAAGCACGACATCACCGTCAGCTGCCACCTGTCACGCAGCCAGTTCGATGAGCTGCCGATCCCGCCGGTGGGCTTCCCCAGCTACAACCACGACTTCATGGTGACGTACTCCCTGCTGGCGGCCAACCAGGTGATGAGCCTGATCTTCGACGGCGTGTTTGACCGATTCCCGTCGCTGCGAATCGTGTTCGTCGAGCACGCATTCAGCTGGATCCTGCCGCTGATGTGGCGCATGGACGCGATCTACGACGCACGCAAGTCGTGGCTCGACATCAAGCGCAAGCCGTCCGAGTACGTCAAGGACCACATCAAGTTCACCACCCAGCCGCTGGACTACCCCGAAGACAAGACCCAGCTGACCCGCGCGCTGGAATGGATGGAGTGCGAGAAGATCCTGCTCTTCTCCTCGGACTACCCGCACTGGACGTTCGACGACCCACGCTGGTTGGTGAAGCACCTGCCCAAGTACGCGCGGGACGCGGTCATGTACAAGAACGGCATCGCGACCTATCACCTGCCCGAGACCGTTCCGGTCCTCGAGGGTCAGACCCGGGTGCTCTGAGTTGACGGAAGAAACCAAACGGCCCGAGCCCCGTCTCGCCCAGGGCCGCGAGCATGTCGTCGCAACCGTAGACGAAATCCCTCCGGGCACACACAAACTGGTACCCATCGGACGGCACGGCGTCGGAGTCTATAACGTCAACGGCAATTTCTACGCCATCGCGAACTACTGCCCCCACCAAGGCGGGCCGCTGTGTTCGGGACGAGCCCGGGGACGCACGATCGTCGACGAGACCGCGCCGGGCGACTCGGTCATGGTGCGCGACCTGGAATACATCTACTGCCCTTGGCACCAATGGGGTTTCGAGCTCGCGACCGGCACCACCGCGGTCAAGCCGGAATGGAGTATCCGTACCTATCCGGTGCGCGTCGTCGGCAACGACGTTTTGGTCCAGGCCTAACCACAGGAGAATCGGGTGCCTTCCATCGAGATCAACGGGGGAAACGTCGTCTACGAAATCCTCGGTGACTCCGGCGATCTCATTGCCCTGACGCCGGGCGGCCGGTTCAGCAAGGAGATTCCCGGCCTGCGTCCGCTGGCCGACGCGCTGGCCGCCGGTGGCTATCGGGTGCTGCTGTGGGACCGGCCCAACTGTGGCGCCTCCGATGTGCAGTTCTACGGGCAGAGCGAGTCGCACATGCGGGCCGAGACGCTGCACAAGCTGGTGACCGGCCTGGGCTTCGAGCGCTGCATTCTGGCCGGAGGTTCCGGCGGGGCAAGGGATTCCATGCTGACCACGATGCTCTACCCCGAGATGGTCACCAAGCTCGTGGTGTGGAACATCGTCGGCGGCATCTACGGCACCTTCGTGCTCGGCTCCTTTTACATCATCCCCAGCATCCTCGCGGTACGCGGCACCGGCATGGACGGCGTGGTGAAGGTGGCCGAATGGCGTGAGCGCATCGAGGAGAACCCCGACAACAAGCAGCGCTTCCTCGACTTCGATAAAGACGAATTTCTCAAGTTGATGCTGCGGTGGCTCAACGCCTTCGTCTCCAAGCCGGGGCAGACGATTCCCGGCGTCGAGGACGAGATGTTCGACCGAATCAAGGTCCCTACGTTGATCATTCGTGGCGGTGAGAACGACATGGATCACCCGAAGCGGACGTCGCTGGAAGTCAGCTGCCTGATCAAGGGGTCGAAGCTCATCGACCCGCCCTGGCCCGAGGACGCCTGGGAGCGTGCGTCAGAAGATCGGGCGGCGGGCCGGGTGCAGCACTTCAACATGTTCGACACCTGGGTGCAGGCAGCGCCCGCGATACTGGAATTCCTGGACTCGTGATGGCGCTACACGGTGCGGATGTGGACTTCACAATTGAGCGACGCCTCCAGCGCCGTGTGCACGCGGCTTTCCGGAATCCGTTCGAGGTCCTTCTCGCGCAGCGTCACATGGACGATGTCGAATCCGTCAGCACCGGGTGTGCGCTCGATGTCGCCGGTGAGCCCGAACGCGGACAGCACGCCCTGCGCGTCGTCGTCGGTCCCCCGGCTGACGAAAGTGATCACACCCGGCACGGGATCAACGCCGAAGGCTCTGGCGCACAACCCGATTGCGGTGGCCTTGGCCGTGTCACCGTCTTCGGCCGCAATGAGCAATTCCACTTCGCGGCGGGCCGCGGGCAGGGACGCGAGGTCATTGACCACCACGTCCGCGCCGGCCGTGGTCACGAGCTCGAGGAGAGCCGCCATGCCGTCGCGTAGTTGTGCGGGTGCGAGCACACTTTTCGGGTCGACGTTGACACGCACCACCGCAGTTCGCATGCGCGCAAGCCTAACCAACACGATGGCGGGCCAGCTTTGAACACCACCGAATCCACCAACATCACCACCTCCAGCGCACCCGGGGGCACGCCGCGGCTGCTGGGGGCGCCTGCCGGCCAAGCCCGCGAAGATCTGGCGGCCTACCGGAAGCTCGGCGGCTATCGCCCGCTTGCCAACGCCGATGATTTCCTGAGCGAAGTCGAATCCAGCGGTCTAATCGGGCGCGGCGGTGCGGCCTTTCCGCTGGCGGTGAAGCTGCGGGCGGTGCGTGACAACGGACGCGTGCTGGGTGCTCCCATCGTCGTC
>DASTKA010000382.1:0-5162 GCA_035716165.1 Mycobacterium sp.
GCCGACGAGGCCGGGGTGTCACGGTCCACGGTGTACCGGTATTTCCCGGGCCGCGACGATGTCCTGCTCGGCCTGATGCTGACGCGTGTGGACAGCGCGCTCGACGAGTTGGTGCGCTCGCTGCCGGCCCCGGACGACCCGATGCGATCGGTACCCGAGATGGTGCTGGCCCGGGTGGAATCGGTGGACGGCAACGCGCTGAACGAGGCGTTGTTCGCCGCCGAGAGCACTGCGGTGGCCTCGGCCCTCGAGAAGGGATCCGAGCCGATCGTGGAGCTACTACTGCGGCATTACGGGCCGTTGTTGGACCGGTGGAAGGCGGCGGGACTGCTGTACCCCGATGTCGATTTCCGGTCGACCGTCCAGTGGTTGCACACCGCGACCCTGTTCTTGCTGGCGCCCTCATGGCGCTATCGCCCGGCCGCGGACAAGCGAAAATTCGTCGAGCAGTTCGTGGTGAGGGCCCTGGTGCCACAGATCAGACAATAATCGTATATTGTCTGATGTCCAGGCGTGTGAATGTTTTGCCCGATGTCGCCGGTGTTGAGAGCGCAGCACTGCGACCGGATCGCACATCAGGACGGATGGCCATGAAAACTCCTCTGGGACAAGCATTCTCTATCCTCGGCCTGGCCGCCCACCTCGGTCGCGGCGCGGGCCGAGTGGCTACCGACGCCGTGGTGGGCGGCCGGTTCGGCCTGCCTCGAACGGTCGAAGACATCAACCCCGCAGTGCTTTCCCGAGTCATGGGAACCACCGTCCGGTCGATCCGCGTCCTGAGCCGGGACGCCGGGACGTCCTCGCGTGGCCGGCTTGTGCTGACCGGCAAGAACGTCCCCGACTCGGTGTTCGTCAAGGTCGCCGCGCAGACCGCCGCCACCCGGCTGATGGGCGAACTGGGACGCCTCGGACACACCGAGGTCCGCTTCTACCGCGAGCTGGCAACGCAGGTCATCGGCGCCCCTTACTGCTACGGTGCGGCATTCGATGCTTGGACCGGCCGGTACCTGCTTGTCCTGGAGGACCTGCCGGCCGAGTCGTGCGAGTTCCCGGACACATTGCATCCGCTGTCGGCCGACCAGGCCAGCCTGATCATCGAGCTGCTAGCCGACCTGCACGCCACCTTCTGGGGGCGGCTGTCCCGAGACGGGCGCGGCGCGATGGGCTGGCTGTACACCCCGTCGGGTGACGTCACATCGTTGCTGACCGGTTCGCTCATGCACACCTCGATCAAGCGCCTCGCCGAGCGCACCACCATCCCGGTCGACGCTGGCAGCTTCATCGCCGACAACTACCGCGCCGCCGCCGCACTCATCGACACTCCCCCGCACACCGTCATGCACGGCGATGCCCATCCGGGCAACATGTACTTTTACGGCGGCAAGGCCGGACTGCTCGACTGGCAGGCGGTGCGCCGGGGGCACCCGTCGCGCGAACTGGCCTACACCCTGATCACCAGCCTCACGCCGGAGGACCGTCAGGCCAGCCAGCGCGAACTCCTCGACGACTACCGGCGGGCGCTGATGGCCGCGGGCGGACCCGAGCTGGACCGCGACGATCTGTGGCTGCGATTCCGCCAGGGTGCGCTGTACGCATACGTCGCCCCACTGATCACCGCCGGGATGGGCGGAATGCAGGTCGAAAACATCGCCATGGAGGGCTTGCGGCGCGGCGTCGCAGCGCTCGATGATCTGGAAACCGTCGCCGCCCTGAAGGGCGCACTCTAGGTCGGTTCGGCTGAGGCTATTGCCTTCGTCGCGCGAAGAGTTACGCTACCTACCGTAGCGAAATGCGGTGCGCGATACCGCTCAGCCCTCTGCAGACAGCCGGCGACGGCGAAGAGGAGTCTCATGTTCGACTTGAAGATAATCGGTGGCACGGTCGTCGATGGCACGGGCGCGGAGCGCTATTCCGCTGACATCGGCATCAAGGACGGCAAGATCGTCGACGTCGTCCGCCGCTCCACCGACGGCCCCGCGCTGAGCGGCGAGGCGGCCGAAACCATCGATGCGACAGGGCATGTGGTGGCCCCCGGCTTCGTCGACATCCACACCCACTACGACGGCCAGGTCAGTTGGGACAGCCTGCTGGAGCCGTCCAGCGGCCATGGCGTGACCACGATCGTGACCGGCAACTGCGGCGTCGGCTTTGCACCCGTGCGGCGCGGCACCGAGCAGTGGTTGATCGAGTTGATGGAGGGCGTCGAGGACATCCCCGGCACCGCACTGACCGAGGGCATCACCTGGGGCTGGGAGACCTACCCCGAGTACCTCGACGCGGTCGGCAAGCACAAGTTCGCCGTCGACGTGGGCAGCCAGGTCGCCCACGGTGCCGTCCGCGCCTACGCGATGGGCGAGCGCGGCGCCCGCAACCAACCGGCCACCCCCGAGGACATCGAGGCGATGGGCCGGCTGGTTCGCGAGGCGATCGAGGCCGGCGCGCTCGGCTTTTCGACGTCGCGCACCATGGGGCACCGCGCCATGGACGGCGAACCGGTGCCCGGTACCTTCGCGGCCGAGGATGAGCTGTTCGGGCTCGGGCGGGCCATGGCCGCCGGCGGTCAGGCCGTGTTCGAGCTGGCGCCGCAGGGATCCGCGGGCGAGGACATCGTCGCGCCCAAGAAGGAACTGGACTGGATGCGCCGGCTGAGCGGCGAGATCGACCGGCCGGTCTCCTTCGCACTGATCCAGGTGGACGCCGATCCCAACCTGTGGCGCGAGATGCTGGACCTGTCCGCGGACGCGCACGCCGACGGCGCCCGCCTCTACCCGCAGGTCGCGGCCCGCCCGTTCGGCATGATGATCGGGTTCCAGGGTCATCACGGCTTCAGCCACCGGCCCACCTACCGCCGGCTGGCGGCCGAGCACAGCCGCGAGGAACTCGCGCAGCGCCTGGCGGACCCGGCGGTGAAGGCAGCCATTCTGGCCGACGAGGACCTGCCCGCCGACCCGACGCTGTTGTTCGACGGGATGTTCGCCCTGGTGCAGCATTCGCTCGGGCGGCTGTACGCGCTCGGCGATCCGCCCGATTACGAGCCGACCCCGGACCGCACCGTCGCCGCCATCGCCGCAGCCCGCGGCGATGATCCGCTGTCCACCCTCTACGACCTCATGCTCGAACGGAACGCGACCGCCATGCTGATGCTGCCGCTGTTCAACTACGCCGACGGCAACTGCGACGCGATCCGGGAGATGCTGCTGCACCCGGCCGGCGTGCTCGGGCTGTCCGACGGCGGCGCCCACTGCGGGATGATCTGCGACGCTTCGTATCCCACGTTCCTGCTGACGCACTGGGCGCGGGACCGGCGCAGGGGCGAGAAGCTGTCGCTGGAGTACGTGATCCGCAAGCAATCCCGCGACACCGCCCACCTGTTCGGTCTCACCGACCGCGGCACCATCGAGCCGGGGAAGAAGGCCGACATCAACGTCATCGACCTGGACGCCCTGACGCTGCACCCGGCGGCGATGGCATTCGACCTGCCCGCCGGCGGAAACCGGATCCTGCAGGGGGCCAGCGGCTATGCCGCGACCATCGTCAGCGGAACCGTGACCCGCCGCAACGACGTCGACACCGGGGCCCGCCCCGGCCGCCTGGTCCGCGGGGCGCGTTAAGAGTTCCCCTCGATGGCAACGGCGGCCGGTAACCCGGCGCGGACCCGCGACGAGGATGCCATCGGCACCCCGCCGCAGAACCCGACGCTGGTGCCCGCCGAGCGCTATTACTCCCCCGCCTTCGCCGCGCTCGAGGCGCAGCGGATGTGGCCGAGGGTGTGGCAACTGGCCTGCATGGCCGACCACGTCGCCTCGCCCGGCGACTATTTCGAGTACCGCTGCGGCCCCTACGGTGTGCTGATCATTCGTGACGACGACGGAGCGCTCCGCGCGTTCCAGAACGTGTGCCGGCACCGAGGCAACTCCTTGTGCACCGGATCGGGTTCCGGCCTGCGCGAACTCAAATGCGGCTATCACGGCTGGACGTGGGACCTGGCCGGCGCACTCAAACGGGTGCCCAACCGCAAGGGCTTCGGCTCGCTGCGGATGTCCGACTTCCCGCTGATACCGGCGCGGGTCGACACGTGGGCGGGGCTCGTCTTCGTCAACCTCGACCCGGGCGCGGTGTCGTTGCTCGAGTACCTGGAGGCGGTGCCCGACGACATCGCCTGGTGTCACCTCGAGGATTTCCGCTGCTATGCCACGCTCACGGTCGAGGTCGACGCCAACTGGAAGACCATTGCCGACGGATACAGCGAGACCTACCACATCCAGACGCTGCATCCCGAACTTCTGCGCTGCGTCGACGATATCCATGCGCCGCAGCAGATTTGGGGCCACACCGGAAAGTCGGACCAGCCCTACGGTGTGCAGAGCCCACGGTTTGACGGCGCACTGAGCGACGAAGAGGTGTGGAACGCCTACGTCTACACGCAGGGAGCGCTGATGGGTGCGGCCGAAGGCACCCCCTTCCCCGCCGACGAACGCCGGCCCGGAGAGACGGTTGCCGACCTCATCGCCGATCGAACCCGGGCCTTCGCCGCGGGCCGCGGCGTCAATCTCAACTGGGCTGATACCGACCGGATGACCCGATTGCACCAGTACAACGTGTTCCCCAACATGACGCTCCTGACCAACGCCGACCACCTGACCGTGATGTGCTCGCGCCCGTCCGCAGATCCCAGTCCGGACAGGGGCGAGTTGGTCATGTTCTTGATGACGCGGATGCCGCCGGGTGCGCCGCGCGCCAAGCCGACTGATGTCCGCGTCGCCGCCGATGCGGCCGAGCCAGGCGTGGTGCTCACGCAAGACATCGTGGTGCTCCCCGGCTTGCAGCGGGGTATGCATCAACCCGGTTTCACGCACCTGGTTTTGTCCAGCGAGGAACGGCGCGTGATCAACATGCATCGCAACCTGGAGCGCTATCTCGAGCTGCCCGACTCCGAGCGGATGACCGGGCGCGGATGTTGATGCGGGGTCTTGGGTTCGGGGTGTGGGTTGGGTTGTCGACCCTGATGTCCACGGCGCGGTAGGCAGCCGGGCGAACGAGTTCCGCTATGCCCCAATATGTGTGGGGCTCAGCTAGTTGTTGGTCGGTGGTGGTTGGGGTTGGAACGGTGTGTACCACCACCAGTTGGCGCGTTCGCCGGTAGGTCCCGGGCAGGGCGGCAC
>DASTKA010000383.1:0-3179 GCA_035716165.1 Mycobacterium sp.
TGACGGCGCCACGTTTCAAGCAATCGCTGCGCGTGCGGACCTGACCCGGCCGGCGATCAACCATTACTTCTCGAGCAAACGGGCGCTCTATCGCGAGGTTATGGACCAGACCAACGAATTCGTCATCGGCGCCGGCGTGAAACAGGCGCAAGCCGAGACCACGCTGGTGGCGCAGCTGACGGCGTTCATCTCCGCGGCGGTGAAAGCCAATTCGGAAAATCCCGCCGGGTCGGCGTTCATTATCGGCGGCGTTCTTGAATCGCAACGGCACCCGGAATGGAGCGGAACCGAAAACGATTCCGTGCGGCTTGCGCGGGAATTCCTGACGCAGGCCGTCAACGCCGCAATCGAGCGCGGCGAGGTCGTTGCTGGCGTCGATGCCTCGGCACTCGTGGAAACCCTGCTCGTGGTGACCTCAGGGGTGGGTCTCTACGCGGGCTACATCAAGAGCTACAAAGACATTCTGGCTGTCGTTGGAATGCTGCGCCAAGTCCTGGAAGGCGCGCTCTGGCGCCCGGAGGCCTAGCGGCTTGCGCGCAGTGAAGTTGCCCACAAAGCGTATAGGCTAACTAACTTCCGCCGGTATCCTGGGCGGGATATGACCGACCTGGATGCTTCGTCACCGCCCTCCGTGCGCTCTGCCGGCGACAGCTGGACGATTACCGAACTCGTCGGCGCCACCGCGCTGGGCGTCGCCGCCTCGCGGGCGGCCGAAACCGCCGGACCCGATCCGCTGATCCGCGACGAGTTCGCGCGCCTCTTGGTGTCGTCGGCCGGTCCGGCGTGGGCCCGGCTGGCCGACCCCGAGCTCGCCTGGCTCGACGGTGATCAGCATGGGCAGCGCTCACATCGGTGCGGCATCGACTACCAGGCCGTACGCACCCATTTCTTCGACGAGTACTTCGCGGAGGCCGCCGGCGCCGGGATCCGGCAGGTGGTGATTTTGGCCGCCGGCCTCGACTCCCGGGCATACCGGCTCGACTGGCCGACCGGCACCACGGTTTACGAGATCGACCAGCTCCAGGTGCTGGAGTACAAGACCGAAACCCTGCAGCGGCACGGCGCCGTGCCCTCAGCCATTCGCCACCCCGTCCCGGTCGACCTGCGCGACGATTGGCCCGCGGCACTGACGGCCGCCGGGTTCGACCGCGCGCAACCCACCGCCTGGCTGGCCGAAGGCCTGCTGCCCTACCTGCCCAGCGACGCTGCGGACCGGCTGTTCGAAATGGTCACCGCGCTCAGCGCGCCGGACAGCCAGATCGCCGTCGAAGTGTTCGGGCTCAACTCCCGGGGCAACTCCCAGCGCTGGCTGCGGATGCGCGAACGGCTCGGCCTGGACGTCAACGTCCACGCGCTGACCTACAACGAGCCCGACCGTTCGGATGCCGCGGCGTGGCTTGCCGCCCATGACTGGCGGGTGCACAGCGTGAGCAACCGCGACGAGATGGCCCGACTGGGCCGTCCGGTGCCCGACGACCTGACCGACGAGGCGGTCCGCAGCACACTGTTGCGGGCGCGTCTCGGCAAGCCCGCCGCCTGACCAGGACTGATCCAAGGAGCAAAGCCATGAGTTCACTGCGCACCCACGACGACACCTGGGACATCAAGAGCAGCGTCGGCACCACCGCGGTGATGGTCGCCGCGGCCCGCGCGATCGAGACCGAGCAGCCGGACGCGCTGATCCGTGACCCCTACGCCCGGCTGCTCGTCAACAACGCCGGTGCCGAGGTCTTGTGGGAGGCCATGCTCGACCCGGACGTCGTGGCCAAGATCGAAGCCATCGATGAGGAGTCCGCCGCCCGGATGCAGCACATGCGCGGCTATCAGGCGGTGCGGACCCATTTCTTCGACACATACTTCGCCGATGCCGTCGCCACCGGGATCCGGCAGGTGGTGATCCTCGCGTCCGGGCTGGACTCGCGGGCGTACCGCCTCGACTGGCCCGCCGGCACCACCGTTTACGAGATCGACCAGCCCCAGGTGCTGGACTACAAAACCACCACGCTGGCCGAAAGCGGCGCCAAGCCTTCCGCCGATCGTCGCGAGGTGGCGATCGACCTGCGGGAAGACTGGCCCGCCGCGCTGCGCGCCGCCGGATTCGACCCGGCCCAGCCAACCGCCTGGCTGGCCGAGGGCTTGCTGATGTACCTGCCCGCCGAGGCGCAGGACAAGCTGTTCACCCAGATCGGCGAGCTGAGTGCGGCGGGCAGCCGCGTCTCCGCCGAAACCGCACCGATGCATGCCGAGGAGCGGCGCCAGCAGATGCGGGAACGGTTCAAGAAGGTCGCCGAGGAGCTCGGCCTGGAGGAGACCGTCGACGTCGGCGAGCTGATGTACCGCGACGAGCACCGCGCGAACCTCGCCGACTGGCTGAACGAGAACGGCTGGCGCGCCACGGCGCAGAACTCGATCGACGAGATGCATCGCCTGGGCCGCGGGGTGCAGAGTTCCGAGGTGGACGAAGACCGGGACGCCTTCTCCGACTTCGTGGTGGCCGAGCGGCTGTAAAGCCACGGCTTCGCGGCGCTTGACCTTCCCGCCGCAGGTTCACGTTGGCTCGCGGCTGCGGTTACCGGGAATTCGCCAGGTCATCGGGGACAATGTCCACTCATTATGGGCATCGGTGGATCGGGTGAATCGCAGCGCTGGGTGCTGCGAAAAAGCCGACTGGTGGCGAGCATCGCCTCGGCGTTCGTCATGGCGATCACCGGTATGGGGTGGACGGGTTATCACACGGCCCTGGGCAAGATCATCATCTCGCACGCGCTGCCCAATGCGGCGACGACGCTGGACGGCAACCAGAACATCCTGCTGATGGGCTTGGACAGCCGATTGGATCAGAACGGTCAGCCGCTGCCCCAAGAGATCTACGATGCGCTGCACGCCGGTGACGAAAGCTCGGGCGGGTATAACGCCAATGTGCTTATCGTCGTGCACATTTCGGACGGCGACGGGCCCGTCACCGCGATATCGATCCCGCGCGACGACTACGCGGAGCTACCCGGCTGCCCCGGGTCGGTGTGCGCGGGCAAGATCAAGCAGGCATACGGGCTGGCCTACCAGCAGTCGCTGAATGCGCAGGCGGCCGGAAAATCGGACGGGGCGGGGGCCAATAATCTGGCGGCCCGAGAGCAGACCGCCCGCGAGGCCGGCCGCAAGGCCGAAATCAACGCGGTCAA
>DASTKA010000384.1:0-2277 GCA_035716165.1 Mycobacterium sp.
CGACCAGGTCAGGCTGTGTGGCGATGTGGTTGCTTGGCAAGGTACTGCTCCTCGACACCTGTGTTGCTGACGGAAATGACGAATGGAGACGCGCCACGGTCTGGATCCGGGGCCGCTCCGAGTGCTACGCGAAAACGCGGCTACTCAGCAGCAACAGCAACAACAACAGCCCGCGGTGCGGCACAGGGCAACTGCGCGACACTGGGTGAGCATGGGCTCGGGGCGGGCTGACACGTCGGTCAGCTTACCTAATGACACCGGGGTCAGGCCAACAGCGGTTTCAGTGCGGACCGCAGGTCGGCGGCGTTGGGCACTCCGGAGGTCCGGTATCGCTGCCGGCCGTCGACGTCGAATATCAAGGTGGTGGGCAGGGACAGGACCGAATACCGCCGGGCGGTCTCGGGGTTGGCGTCCAGGTCGATTTCGACGTGGGCCACCTCGCCGAGGTCGTCGCAAACTTGCTCCACGACCCGGCGGACGCGGTCGCACGGCCCACACCACGGCGCGCTGAAATGCACCACCGTCGGTCCGCTGCGGGAAAGCCCCAGCGCCGCGACGTCGGCGCCGGCGTCCTGATCCGGCGTCGAGTCGATCTCCCGGAGGGTGCCGGAGCGGCGGGTCAACAGCCACCCGGCGAGGGTTGCCGCCGCGAGCACCGCGACGGTCACGACGACTGCGGTCATCTGCGCCCCTCCTCCTCATCGCTTCGCTCTGCATCGTCGTCGGCGCGGGTCATGACTGTTTAAACCCGCTGAGGCTCACGGTTACTCCATGCGCGACGCCCTCGATGATGACGTCGGATCCCCGGGCTCCCTCGGTGGTCGGGGCGAGGCCGAACGGCAGTCGCTGATTGGGCAGCCTTCCGCTGAAGGCATGCAGGACGGCGTCCTGTTTGTCCGCCGGCACGGTTTGGTTGGCGGTGTCGGAGCCGGTGAGCACGTTGGTCGGGGTGAAGACCAATGTCGCCGGGTCGTCCGGGGCGATGGAGAGGTCGACCGAGACGCTGACCCGGCGATCGAAGCCCGCTGATCTGGGTGTGCCGGTGAACACCAGCCCGTGGCTGCTCGAGATTCCCGATGCGGTGACGCCGCCGGTGGAGGTGTTGGTTTCCGTGGGCGGCGCCTCGACCATCAGGTCGCTGATGCCCATGAACCGGCCCAGGTGCGTCGAGTCGACGATGATGCGGCTCTCCAGCCTGTCCACCGCGAGCTTTGCGTCCGGGCCGATGAGCCACGACGCCTGGGCCAGGTCCACGGAGTACATCGTGGCTTCCAGGGTGGCGCTGCCGGTCATCGCGTGTTGGACGGCGTTGGCCTTGATCTCCACCTGGCGGTAGTTGCCGCGCATCGCCTGCGGAAGGAAGGGAAACGCCACGATGGCCACGAACGGGTCGGTGCCCAGCTTGGCCGCTTTACGGACGCTGGACGACAGCCGGTATTCGGCATAGATGCTGGTCCCGTAGTCGACGCCGATCGCGCCGAGGGCGACCACCGCAACCAGGATCGCCGTCGCGGTCACAGCAATCAGCACCTTGCGCACCCGCATATTGTGGCGTAACGCCCCGGGGCCGGTCGTCGCCGGACCGCTCGTGGCGGCGCTCACACTGGCTTGTCCACCACGCGAAACAACCAGGTGACACGTTATCGTTAGATGTCCTGGTAACTAACGCTTAATGGCGTTGTGAATTTGGGAGATGCCGTTCCCCCGAGCTGGAGGGGCTACTTGGAGCTACTACTGCTGACCTCGGAGCTGCATCCCGACCCGGTCCTGCCGTCGTTGTCCCTGCTTCCGCATACCGTCCGGACGGCGCCGCCAGAACCCTCTTCGTTGCTCGAGGCCGGGACCGCGGATGCGGTGCTCGTCGACGCGCGCACCGACTTGTCGTCGGCGCGCGGGCTGTGCCGCCTGTTGAGCACCGCCGGCCGGTCGGTCCCCGTCCTTGCGGTGGTGAGCGAGGGCGGGCTGGTGGCCGTCAGCTCGGACTGGGGTCTGGACGAGATCCTGTTGCCCACCACCGGGCCCGCCGAGGTCGACGCGCGCCTGCGGCTGGTGATCGGCCGTCGCGGCGGGCTCGCGGACCAGGAGAGCACCGGCAAGGTCAGCCTCGGGGAGCTGGTCATCGATGAGGGCACCTATACCGCCCGCCTGCGGGGCCGCCCGCTGGACCTCACCTACAAAGAATTCGAGTTGCTGAAGTATCTGGCTCAGCATGCCGGGCGGGTGTTCACGCGCGCGCAGTTGCTGCACGAGGTGTGGGGATACGACTTCTTCGGTGGT
>DASTKA010000385.1:0-5131 GCA_035716165.1 Mycobacterium sp.
TGTCCTTCTCCGGCTGATTGAGCAGGTAGCGGCAGACCTCGCCGATGTAGACGAACGCGGTGGCGTCGTAGCGGATCACCTCGTCCCAGAACCGCGACGCCGAAAACGAGCGGCCCAAAGCGAGCGTGGCACCGGCGCTGAGGACCGCCGAGACCGCCACGGTCAGCGCGTTGTTGTGGTACAGCGGAAGACAGCAGTACAGCGTGTCGCCGCCCTTCAACCGAGTGCCGAGCGCGCCGGACCCACCCATCGCCCACAGCCACCGGTAATGCGTCATCACACTGGCCTTGGGCGCGCCGGTCGTCCCCGAGGTGAAGATGTAGAAGGCGTTCTCCTTGGCCAGCACCGATGAGGTCACCGCCGGATTGTCGGTGGGCGCGTCGGCGGCCAGCCGCTCCAATTCGCCGACGGTCATCGCGTCCGCGGTGTGCGCCCCGGATTCAGCGACGGCCTCGAGCAGGTCATCGCTGCCTACCAATACCTTGGCGTTCAGCACGCCGACGCTGTGCGCGAGCACCTGGCCACGCTGGTGGTGGTTCACCATGCCGGCGATCGCGCCCAGTTTCACCGCCGCGAGGATGAGCAGCACCATGGTCGGCGAGTTCTTGAGCATGATGCCCACCACGTCGCCCCGCTCGACGCCACGTTCGGCAAGAACGGCCGCGTAGCGGTTGACCGTCTCGTTGGCCTCGCGGTAGGTCAGGCTTTCGTCGTCGAAACGGATGAACACCCGATCGCCGTAGCGTGCCGCGCGGTCCTGAAAGACCTTGCCGATCGAGGTCTTTGTCGATTTTCGGACGGGTAACCCGGCGAGCGCACCGCGCAGGATCACCGGCGCATCCTTCAGCAGTCCGGGTAGCCCGGCAGCGATATCGCTCAACCCGACGGTGCCGTCAGCCATGGTTTCTCCCTCGCGTTCCGGTCGAACATCGGGGTTGGGCAACCAACGGTACATACCGGCATAACGGCCGGTCCAGGTGTCGAAACCTCCTTTCCGCGTGCCGATGCCGCCGAGGCAGGGCTGGTTCGCGTTCCAGCGCGTGCCGATTGAACCCGGGCCGCACCCGAGACCGATCGGCGGCCAACTTTATATTGATTGCATAGATAGCATTGACAGCGGCAGAAAACCGACGATAGTCATCAGGTATGGCGCTGCTGCCAGACCCTGATCCCCGGCAGCGACAGCACGTGGTGATCTCGGTCGACGACCATGTCATCGAGCCACCCGATATGTTCGTCGGCCGGCTTCCCGCTGCGCTGGCCGAGCGCGCTCCGCAGGTCGTCGAGACCGATGACGGGCGCCAGCTGTGGCGTTACGAGGACCGGGAGTACCCGAACATCGGGCTCAACGCGGTGATCGGGCGACCGCGTGACGAGTGGAGCATGGAAGCAGCGCGATTCGATGAGATGCGGCGCGGCTGTTTCGATATCGACGCCCGCATCGCCGACATGGACCTCGCGGGCATCTGGGCGTCGTTGAACTTCCCGTCGCTGATCGCCGGGTTCGCGGGAACGGTGTTCTGGAAGAGTGACGACCCGGAGCTGGGTTTGGCCGTCCTGCGGGCCTGGAATGACTGGCATCTCGAGGTGTGGGCCGGCAGTTACCCGGACCGGATCATCCCGCTGCAGCTGCCGTGGCTGGCCGATCCGCTGCTCGCGCCCGACGAGGTACGCCGCAACGCCGCCCGCGGCTTCAAGGCGGTGAGCTTCCCCGAGTTGCCCGCCCAATGCGGAATCGGCAGCCTGCACAGCGGCGTGTGGGATCCGTTCTTCGCGGCCTGCGAGGAAACCGGCACCGTGGTGTGCCTGCACACCGGTTCCGCACAGTGGGCGCCAATCCCCGCTCCGGACACCCCATTCGAGACCATCACGACGCTGTTCCCGGTGAACGCCCTGGTCGCCTGCGCGGACATGTTGTGGTCCGGCATACCGGTGCGGTTTCCGCGGCTGAACATCACGCTGGCCGAGGGCGGACTGGGGTGGGCGGCCATGCTCGGCGATCGCGCCGATTACGTTCTGGCGCACTCGGCTTCGGGCCACGAGGGGGGATCCTGGAAGGGTGATCTGCTGCCCAGTGAAGTGCTGCGGCGCAACTTCTGGCTCTGCTCGATCGATGACCCGCACGCGTTCGGCGCGCTGGACGCGATCGGCGCCGACCGCATTCTCGTCGAAAGCGACTATCCGCACGCCGATTCGACCTGGCCCGACACCCAGCAAGTGGTGGCGCGCAACGTCGCCGGCCTGTCGGCCGACGACGCAGCCCGGATCACCCATCGCAACGCGGCAGAGCTGTTCCGCCACCCCCTGCCGGGCGAATCGTGGCAGGCGGCGACCGGATAGAAAGTGCAGGAGGCTAGGCATGCTCGACCTGTTGATACGCGACGCCGAGATCGTCGACGGCACTGGCGCACCCACCCGGCACGGCGACGTCGGCGTCAGCAATGGTCGGATCGTCGCGGCCGGTGACGTCGATGAACCGGCCACGAAAACCGTTGACGCCCAAGGTCAGACGCTGGCGCCGGGCTTCGTCGACCTGCACACTCACTACGACGCGCAACTGTTCTGGGACCCCACCGCGAGCCCGTCGGTGCAACACGGCGTCACCACGGTCTTCGGCGGCAACTGCGGCTTCACGCTGGCGCCCGCGGCAAGCGACCAACACGACTACCTCACCCGGATGCTCGCGCGGGTGGAGGGGATGCCCCTGGATGCGCTACGGGCCGGCCTCGACTGGGAGTGGGCATCGTTCGGCGAGTGGCTCAACCGCCTCGACGGCCGCACCGCGGTGAATGCCGGTTTCCTGGTTGGTCATTCGGCGCTGCGGCTGGCCGCGATGGGCAGCGATGCCGTCGGCGGCGAGGCCACCCCGGAGCAGATCGAAAAGATGGTCGCGGTGCTGCACGACGCGTTGGGCGCCGGAGCGCTCGGGCTGTCGACCTCGCAGTCGCCGACCCACAACGACGGGGCCGGCCAACCCGTGCCGTCGCGTAGCGCGTCACGTGAGGAGCTGGTGGCGTTGGCAGCCGGTGTACGCGCTCATCCGGGCACCACGCTCGAGGCGATCATTCCCGGCTGCTTGTCGGGCTTCACCGACGACGACATCGCGCTGCTCACCGACATGTCCGTCGCCGCCGACCGCCCGTTGAACTGGAATCTGCTGGGCGTCTCGGCGGCGAACCCGGACGGACACGTCAAGCAGCTACGCGCCTCGGAGATCTCCGCCCAACGCGGCGGCCGGGTCGTGGCGCTCACCTTGCCGCAAGCCATGAAGATCCGGCTCTCATTCCTGTCCGGCTTCGTGCTCGACGGGCTGCCGGGCTGGCGGGACACCATGCACCTGCCCGTGCCCGAGCGGCTGGCCGCACTCGCCGACCCCGAGGTGCGTCGCCGCCTCGCCGAGGGCGCCTCCTCGAAGGAGGCCGGCATGCTGCGCGGCCTGGCGCAATGGGACCGGCTGATCATCGTCGAGACGTTCGCGCCCGAGAACGCCGACGCGACCGGGCGCAGCGTCGGCGAGGTCGCCGCTGCGCGCGGTGGCGAGCCGTTCGACACGCTGCTGGACATCGTGATCTCCGACGAGCTGCGCACCGGCCTCAGCCCGGCGCTGGCCGGGGACGACGCGGCGGACTGGCGGGCGCGCGCCGAAGTGTGGCGCCATCCCGGCGCCGTGATCGGTGGATCCGATGCGGGCGCCCACCTCGACATGATGTGTGGCGCAATCTATACGACGTCCTTGCTGGGCCGCGGGGTGCGCGAGCACCAGGTGGTGACGCTCGAGGAAGCGGTCCGGTTGATCACCGACGTGCCGGCCCGGTTCTACGGGCTGACCGAACGCGGCCGGATCGCACCCGGCTGGCACGCGGATCTCGTCATGTTCGACTCGGCGACGATCGATCACGGGCCCGAGCGCACGCGCTACGACTTGCCCTCGGGCGCGCCCCGGTTGGTTGCCGACGCGTACGGGATCACCTCGGTGCTGGTCGGTGGTGTCGAGGTCTGTCGCGACGGCGCCGCCACCGGTGCCATGCCCGGAACCGTGCTGCGGTCCGGACGTGACACCGAGACGGTGTCGGCCCATGGTTGACCCGGCGCTCGGTGCGTTCGACCCCGCCGAACTGCAGGGCGGGCTGCTCATGCAGGTCGAGAACGTGCATGAGCGACTCCGCGACGCGCGGGCCAAACACCGCGTGATGGTGGGAAATCCCTTCGCGGAGGTCAGGTCCGGACAGGTTGGCGACCTAGGGGTGACGGTGCTGGGGTACGACGAGTGCCAGACCGTCCTCACTCACCCCGCCACCTTCTCCTCGTCGATTTACGACCAGATCATGGGCCCGGTGATGGGCCGTACCCTGCTCGAACTGGAGGGAGCCGAGCATCGGGCCAGCCGGGCCCTGGTGTCGCCGTCGTTCCGCACGATGCTGCTGGATCGGTGGCGCAGCGAGCTGGTGGAGGTCGTGGTCCATGAGCTCATCGACCGGTTCGCCGCGCGCGGCCGGGCCGAACTGGCCCGCGAGTTCACCTTCGCTTTTCCCGTGCAGGTCATCGCTCGGATCATGGGACTGCCCCGCTCGGACTATCCACGCTTCCAGCGGCTGTCGATCGAGTTGCTCAACGTGGTTTACGACTGGGATTGCGGGATCGCCGCGTCGAGATCACTGAAGGCATATTTGGGCGAACTCCTTGCCGAGCGGCGGCGCGACCCGCAGGACGACTTGATCAGCACGCTGGCCGAGTCGGAGATCGACGGCGCGCGTCTGACCGACGACGAGATCTTCGCATTCTTGCTGCTGATCCTGCCCGCCGGCGTCGAGACGACCTACCGGGCCTCGGGCAACCTGCTCGTCGCCCTGCTCACCCAACCGGCACTCATGGACTCACTGCGGGCCGATCGCGGCATGCTCCGCGGCGCCTTCGAAGAGGCGTTGCGCTGGGAGCCACCGATCACCACGGTGGTGCGAAGAGCGGTCCGCGACTGCGAGCTCGGCGGGGTCGCGATTCCGGCAGGATCCAACGTCAGCGTCAGTGTCGCGGCCGCCAATCGCGACCCGGCGCGATACCCGGATCCGGACCGCTTCGATCCCACCCGCAAGAACATCGCTCACCTGACCTTCGGCGGCGGCCCCCACCTCTG
>DASTKA010000386.1:0-5217 GCA_035716165.1 Mycobacterium sp.
GGCGGTGGTCTCGACTGCGGGCGACGCCGCCAGCCGGCGCACGTTCCTGCTGGTGTGTGGCGGATGGGCGATCGGATGGTTGTCGGCGACGATCGCCAGGAGCGTCTACCCGCCGCCGAAGCGGCAGATACGGCAATAGATACACCGAGTGTGATCGCGGCTTCGCCGCTCAACACACTCACTCGGCTCGGGAAACGAGGCGAGCGGTCATTCCCTCGCCTCAGTCGTGTGTCCGAGGGGGGACTTGAACCCCCACGCCCATTAGTAGGGCACTAGCACCTCAAGCTAGCGCGTCTGCCATTCCGCCACTCGGACAAGGCCAAACCAGCATGGGTTGGCAGCTAAGGCTATCGGATCGCGCGCCGCGAACCCAATCCAGCTCCTCGCGACATCTCGATGATCGGCATCGAGCCGTCCGGCCGTGACGATGGTAGGAAAGGTGGTTGTGACCATTCAGAGCGGGGCGACCGAGGCGCCAACCCACCCGAGCGACGACGTGGTCGAGGTTGTCAGCAAGTTGATCCGATTCGACACCACCAACACCGGTGAACCGGAGACGACCAAGGGTGAGGCCGACTGTGCGCAATGGGTCGCCGAGCAGCTCGCCGCGGTCGGCTACGCGCCGCACTACGTCGAATCCGGCGCACCGGGCCGCGGCAACGTGTTCGTCCGGCTGCCGGGTGCCGACAGGTCGCGTGGCGCGCTGCTGATCCACGGGCATCTCGACGTGGTGCCGGCCGAGCCGACCGAATGGAGCGTGCACCCGTTCTCCGGCGCGGTCAAAGACGGCTTCGTCTGGGGCCGCGGCGCGGTCGACATGAAGGACATGGTCGGCATGATGATCGTTGTCGCCCGCCAGTTGAAGCGGCGGGGCATCGTGCCGCCGCGCGACCTGCTCTTCGCGTTCATCGCCGACGAAGAACACGGCGGGACCTTCGGCGCGCGGTGGCTGGTCGACAATCGGCCGGAGCTCTTCACCGGCGTCACCGAGGCGATCGGTGAGGTGGGCGGATTCTCGCTGACGGTGCCGCGCCGGGAGGGGGGCGAACGTCGGCTCTATCTGATCGAGACGGCCGAAAAGGGGCTGTCCTGGATGAGGCTCACCGCACGGGGCCCGGCCGGACACGGCTCGATGGTCCACGACCAGAACGCCGTCACCGCCGTCGCCGAGGCCGTCGCCCGCTTGGGCCGCCACCAGTTCCCGCTCGTGGTGACCGACACGGTCGCGCAGTTCCTCGCCGCCGTCAGCGAGGAGACCGGGCTGACCTTCGACACCGAATCGGGCGACCTGCGGGGAGCGATCGAGAAGCTGGGCCCGATGGCCCGCATGCTCAAGGCCGTGCTGCACGACACCGCCAATCCCACCATGCTCAAGGCCGGATACAAGGCGAATGTCGTGCCGGCGATCGCCGAGGCGGTGGTGGACTGCCGCATCCTGCCGGGGCGCAAGGCGGCGTTCGAGGCCGAGATCGACGAGCTGCTCGGGCCGGATGTGACGCGCGAGTGGATCAAGGACTTCTCGTCGTATGAGACCAGCTTCGACGGCGACCTGGTCGATGCCATGAACGAGGCCGTGCTGGCGCACGACCCGGGCGCCCGTACCGTGCCCTACATGCTTTCCGGGGGGACCGACGCGAAGTCGTTCGCGCGCTTGGGTATTCGCTGTTTCGGGTTCAGTCCGCTGCGGCTGCCGCCGGATCTGGATTTCACCGCGCTGTTCCACGGCGTCGATGAGCGGGTACCCATCGATGCGCTGCGGTTCGGCACCGACGTGCTGGCCCACTTCCTGACCCACTGCTAGACCTGACCCATTGCTAGACCTGACCCACTGCTAGACGAAAGACGCACGCCGATCACACGAGAGGACCGCCATGAGCACTGCTCCTGACCCGTACGCCGCGTTGCCGAAGCTGCCGACCTTCACGTTGACGTCACAATCGGTCACCGACGGCCAGCCGCTGGCCAATCCGCAAGTCAGCGGAATCATGGGCGCGGGCGGGGAAGACGTCAGCCCCCAGCTGAGCTGGTCGGGATTCCCGGACGAGACCCGCAGCTTCGCCGTCACCGTGTACGACCCCGACGCGCCGACGGCCTCCGGATTCTGGCACTGGGCGGTGGCCAACCTGCCGGCCGATGTCACCGAGCTGCCCGCGGGCGCCGGCGACGGCAGCGACCTGCCCGGGGACGCGCTGACCCTGGTGAACGACGCCGGGCAGCGCCGCTACATCGGCGCCGCGCCGCCGACGGGCCACGGCCCACACCGGTACTACATCGCCGTGCACGCCGTGGACACCGAAAAGCTGGATCTCCCAGAGGACGCCAGCCCGGCCTACCTCGGGTTCAACCTGTTCCAGCACGCCATCGCGCGGGCGGTCATCCACGCGACCTACGAACAGAAGTAGGCGCGGGGCTTCGGTTCGGGTAGGGGTCTGCATGAAAAGGCCGCCACCCGAAATCACTTGCGCCACTTCTGTCCCGGGGGTTTCACGGCGGCGAGTTTTGTCAGTGCCGGAGCATAGTATTCGAACATGCTTTCGAGTGCTTGGGAAAAGATTCAGGCCGACGTCGACGCGTTGAGCGCTGCCTTGTCCCGCTTCGAGGCGATTTCCTGGGAGGCGATGACGCCCGCCGAGCTTGTTGTCGTCCTGGATGAGTACGCCTTTCTGATCGGCCGGCTCGAGGCAGTCGAGTACGAGCTGCTCAGCCCGTTCGCTCGGCCGCGTGGGCGGTGCATATGACTTTGATGGACCGTGAGCAGATTCAGCACGACGTTGACGCGTTGTGCGCTATGGCCTCCCGCGTCCAGGAGCATTCCTATGAGACGCTGACCAACTTGGAGCGGCTGCAGATGCTGGAGGTACTCGAGTGCGTAACTCGCAAACTCCAAGCGCCCAGTCATCAGCTCATCAATCAGCTTGATGAGCAAGGGGATTCAACGGAGCTCGGCGGCAAACTGTCCTGGGTGTTGGCCGACCGGCTGCACATCACCCGGGCCGAGGCCGGCCGGCGCATCGCTGAGGCCGCCGATCTGGGCCCGCGCCGAGCGCTCTCCGGGGAGCCGCTGGCACCGGTGCTGCCGGCCACGGCTGCGGCCCAGCGCGACGGGGCGATCGACGCCGAGCACGTCGCGGTGATCCGGCGGCTGTTCCACCAGCTGCCCGAGTCCGTCGACATCGAGACGCGTGAGCATGCCGAGAAGCAGTTGGCGGCCAAGGCGATCGAATTCCGCCCCGATCAACTCGCCAAGCTCGCTCGCCGCCTGATGGATTGCCTGAATCCCGACGGCAGCTACACGGACGAAGATCGGGCGCGCGCACGCGGACTAGTGCTCGGCAACCAGCAAGCCGACGGCATGTCCCGCCTCAGTGGATGGTTGACGCCGGAGGCGCGGGCCGGCTGGGAGGCGGTGCTGGCCAAGCTGGCCGCGCCTGGCATGTGCAACCCCGACGACGAGAAGCCGGTCGTCGATGGCGCGCCGTCGGAAGAGGCGGTGCAGCACGACATCCGCAGCCCCGCACAGCGCAACCACGACGGCCTCAACGCGGCGCTGCGAGCGATGCTGGCCAGCGGAAAGTTGGGTCAGCACAACGGGTTACCGGCCAGCATCATCGTGACCACCACGCTCAAGGAACTCGAAGCCGCCGCCGGAAGGGGTTTGACGGGCGGAGGCGCCATGCTGCCGATGTCGGATGTGATCCGTCTGGCCCGCCACGCTCACCATTACCTGGCGATATTCGACAAGGGCAAGGCGCTGGCGCTTTATCACACCAAGCGCCTGGCGTCGCCCGGTCAGCGAATTGTCTTGCATGCCAAGGAGCGTGGGTGTTCGCACCCCGGCTGCGATGTGTCCGGCTACTACTGCGAGGTCCACCACGTCGAAGATTGGTCCAGGACCTACCGCACTGACATCGACCAACTCACCCTCGCTTGCGGACCCCATCATCGGCTCCTCGAAAAGGGCTGGACCACCCGAAAACACGCCAACGGCGAAACGGAATGGATACCGCCGCCGCACCTTGACCGTGGCCAGCCCCGCACAAACACCTTCCATCACCCGGAGGATCTGCTGTGCGAGGAAGAAGACGGCGCGGCTTGACTCAATCCGGTGTGCGGGCCGCCGAGCCGACGGCATCACCGAGCGAGGCGAAGCCGCCGTCGTGCAGCCGCGCTGCGATGCCATCGTGAATCTGCTTGGCCCACAACCCTCCGCCGTAAATGAAGCCGGTGTAGCCCTGCAGCAACGAAGCGCCCGCGGTTATCCGTTCCCAGGCGTCGTCCGCGGTCTCGATGCCCCCGACACTGATCAGCACCAGACGATCACCGACACGGCCGTACAGCCGGCGCAACACCTCGACGGCGCGGCGTGCCACCGGCGGCCCGGAGATGCCGCCGGGACCCAGCTCGTCGACTCCGGGTGTCGTCAAACCCTGCCGCGACACCGTGGTGTTGGTGGCGACGATGCCGGCCACGCCCAATTCGACTGCAAGATCGGCGATCTCGTCCACGTCGGAATCGGAAAGATCCGGTGCGATCTTGACCAGCACCGGTGTGGACGTCTCGGCCAGGACGGCCGTGAGGATGGGCCGCAGCGACTCGACCGCCTGCAGATCACGCAGCCCGGGCGTGTTCGGCGAACTGACATTGACCACGAGATACGACGCCAGCGGGCCGACTAGCCGGGCGCTGGCCCGGTAATCGTCGACGGCCTCATCGGCCGGCGTCACCTTCGTCTTGCCGATGTTCACCCCGATCGGCACCTCGGGTCGCTGTCGCGCGAGCCGCGTCGCCAGCGCGCCCGCACCCAGATTGTTGAAGCCCATCCGGTTGAGCAACGCCCGGTCGGCCGGCAGCCGGAACATGCGGGGCGCCGGATTGCCGGGCTGCGGGTGAGCCGT
The DNA here is from genome assembly GCA_035716165.1 of Mycobacterium sp. Taxonomy (GTDB): domain Bacteria; phylum Actinomycetota; class Actinomycetes; order Mycobacteriales; family Mycobacteriaceae; genus Mycobacterium. Next base: position 4,896 of record DASTKA010000386.1, read on the forward strand.
GACCGTCCCCACCTCTGCATGCCCGAACCCCAGCGCGCCCCAGGTGAGCAGCCCCAGGCCGTCCTTGTCGAAGCCAGCCGCCAGCCCCAGTGGTCCGGCGAAGCGCGTTCCGAGCACCGTGGTGGCCAGCGCCGGATCCGTCGGGGCCAGCGCCCTGTGCAGCAGCCGCCGTGTCCAGCCGACCGCGGTGACACCGCGGAGAACGGCGAAAACCAGCGTGTGAATCCGCTCCGGCGGGATGACGAAGAACAGGTTTCGCAGCAGGCCGTACAACCGGTGCCCGCCCTCGCGCGGCCGGGCGGCCGTCACAGTTCCGGCTGGT
>DASTKA010000387.1:0-8830 GCA_035716165.1 Mycobacterium sp.
CGGTAGAGCGCGTCGATCACCTGCTCGTCCACGAGCGCATTCATCTTGAGACGAATTCGCCCGTTTCCACGTTCGCGGTGCGCAGCGATCTCGCGCTCGACGCGTTCGATGATGCCGGTGCGAATTCCGTGCGGCGCTACCAGCAGATTGCGGTAGGAGACCTTGCGCGAATAGCCGGTAAGCGAATTGAACAGATCGGTGAGGTCTGCCCCGATATCGGGGCTCGCCGTGAGCAACCCGACATCCTCATACAGACGCGCGGTCTTGCTGTTGTAGTTGCCGGTTCCTATGTGGCAGTACCGCCGGATCGCCGAACCTTCGCGGCGCACCACCAAGCAGGTCTTGCAGTGCGTCTTGAGTCCGACGAGTCCGTAGACCACGTGCACGCCCGCTTGCTCGAGTGCGCGCGCCCAACGAATGTTGGCCTGTTCGTCGAAGCGGGCCTTGATCTCGACGAGCGCCACGGCCTGCTTTCCCGCCTCGGCCGCTTCGATCAGCGCCCGGACGATCGGGGAATCACCGGAGGTGCGATACAGCGTTTGTTTGATCGCCAGCACATTGGGGTCCGCCGCGGCCTGCTGAATGAAGCGCTGCACGCTGGTCGAGAAGGAGTCGTATGGGTGGTGCACCAGCACATCGCCTTCGCGCAGCGTCGCGAAGATGCTCTTGGGAGATTCGCGGTCGGCGAAGGCGGGGTGCGTGTCCGGGACGAACGCCGGATCCTTCAGCGCCGGCCGGTCCAGCCCGTAGATCTGCCACAGTGACGAAAGGTCGAGCAGGCCTGGGACTTCGATGACGTCACCGGGGTGCACGTCGAGTTCACGCAGCAGCAATTCCAGCATGCCCTCGGTCATGTCGTCGGCGATCTCCAGGCGCACCGGCGGGCCGAATCGCCGGCGTGCCAATTCCCGTTCCAGCGCCTGCAGCAGATCCTCGTCACGGTCTTCTTCGACTTCCATGTCGGCGTTGCGGGTGATGCGGAAAGCGTGATGCTCCACGATTTCCATGCCCGGGAAGAGAAGAGGGAGGAAGGCCGCGATCAGTTCCTCGAGAGGCAGGTACCGGACGGTGCCGCGCCCAGAACCGTCGCCGCTGTCGACGGCGCCCAATTCGACGAAGCGATCGACGTTGTTGGGCACCTTGACTCGGGCGAAGTGCTGTCCGCCGTCCTCGGGTTGACGCACCATCACCGCGAGATTCAGGCTCAGTCCGCTGACGAAGGGGAACGGGTGCGCGGGATCGACGGCCAGCGGCGTCAGGACGGGGAAGACCTGTTCGGTGAAGTAGGCCGACAATTCGTCGCGCTCGGCCTGATCGAGATCGGCCCACGTGACGATGTGAATGCCTTCTTCGGCGAGCGCCGGGCGCACCGAATCGAGGAACACCCGCGCGTGCCGGGTCGCGATGCGCTGGGTCTGTTCACCGATGAGGGCAAGTTGCTTGCGCGGCGTCAGACCGTCGGCGGAGCGGACCGACAATCCCATCTCGTCGCGGCGTTTGAGGCCGGCGACGCGCACCATATAGAACTCGTCGAGGTTGGAGGCAAAGATGGCGAGGAACTTGGCGCGTTCCAACAGCGGCAGCGAGTTGTCGTCGGCGAGTGCCAGCACGCGGGCATTGAAGTCCAGCCAACTCAGTTCCCGGTTGAGGTAACGGTCGTCCGGCAGATCGGTCAGCGCGGCCTGGGTCGCGGCCGGTGGTGCTGCCACGGCCGAGTCGCCCGAATGTCGTAAATTCTCGTCGGGTCGCGCCTCAGCTTCGATTTCAGTCACCCTGCGATCATTGCTCATCACGAACGGGTGCTGCTAGCGCTCGAGGGACATCCATTCGCCGTTGGGGCGACGTTCACCCACCGGACAGAGTTTTCCGCGGTGAATCGAATCAGTGCGTCGCGACGGCCCGGGCGGTCGCCGGCCCCACTCCGAGGCGACGAGCGGCGGCGAGATCGGTGGGAGTGTCGACGTCACACCGCAGGCCGGGCCAGGCCCCGGTCAGCTCGATCGCGCCCGAACTGCGGTGCCGCGCCGAGGAATCGGAACCGAACCGCGGGTCGAGCGTGCTTCCGAACGCAAACAGCGCCGCGGTGCCCGTCGCCAGCCGGTCGGCGACGAAGCTGCGCCGGTGCTGGCGCGCGGCGGCGATCGCCTCGTTCAGCTCCTGAGTTTGCAGCGCGGGCAAATCCCCTTGCAGCACAACAACATTGGCGAAGTCAGGGTTCACCGCGCGTTCTGCGGTGGCGATGGCGTTGTTCAGTGGATCGGGGTGGCCCTCGGGCGTCGGGTCGGCCAGCACGTCGGCTCCCAGATCGGTGGCCGCGGCGGCCGCGGCGTCGTCGGGCGTGATCACGGTGATCTTGCCCAGCGACCGGACCCGTCCGGCGGCGGTCAGCGTGTCTATCAACATGGCGAGTACCACGCTTTCCCGGGTGCGCGCCGAGAAGATCGGCGCGAGCCGGGTCTTGGCCGCTGCCAACCGCTTGACGGCGATGATCAGCGCGACGTCGCCCGCACCGTCGGCCCGTATGCCGCTCATGAGATGCCATCCTGCCAGCGACGCCCCGCCGATCGCTCGCGAGCCGGGGCGAGGAGCGCCGCGTGCCAGGACACGCTGGCTCGAGTGACGCCCGGTCCGTCGCTGATCTAGGGTGTAGCGGCTGCAAGTGCCGCGTGAGCAACACCGGCCACGGACAGGGGGTGGTACATGACCAGCGCATCATCGGGCGCCGTGGCGGTCATGGGTGCCGGAGCGTGGGGCACGGCGCTGGCCAAGGTGCTGATCGAGGCCGGGGGGCCCGAAGCGCGGGTCACGCTGTGGACCCGCAGACCCGAGCTCGCCGAGCGGATCAACTCCACCCGATACAACCCCGACTACCTGCCCGGTACGCTGCTGCCGCCCGGCATTCGTGCCACCGCCGACGCCGCCGAAGCCCTGCGCGACGCGTCGACGGTGCTGCTGGGCGTGCCGGCCCAGACGATGCGCGGCAACCTCGAGCGCTGGGCGCCGCTGGTCCGCGAGGGCGCGACCCTGGTGAGCCTGGCCAAGGGCATCGAGCTGGGCACCCTGATGCGGATGAGTCAGGTCATCGTCTCGGTCGCAGCCGTCGATCCGTCGCAGGTGGCGGTGATATCGGGGCCGAATCTGGCCAGCGAGATCGCCGCGTCCCAGCCCGCCGCGACCGTGATCGCGTGCAGCGACTCGGGCCGGGCCGTCGCCTTGCAGCGGATGCTGAACAGCGGATACTTCCGCCCGTATACCAACAGCGATGTGGTGGGCACCGAGGTCGGCGGGGCCTGCAAGAACGTCATCGCGCTCGCCTGCGGGATGGCGGTCGGGGTCGGGCTCGGCGAGAACACCACGGCGGCGATCATCACCCGCGGGCTGGCCGAGATCATGCGGCTCGGGATTGCGCTGGGCGCCAAGGGCGCCACGCTGGCCGGGCTGGCCGGAGTCGGCGATCTGGTGGCCACCTGCAGCTCGCCGCGTTCCCGCAACCGTTCCCTGGGTGAGCGGCTCGGCCGGGGGGAGACCATCCAGGCGGTGCTGGCCGGCACGCCCGACGGCGGGGACGGGCACGTCGTCGAGGGTGTGACGTCCTGCGAGTCGGTCCTGGCGCTGGCCGCCAGCTACGACGTCGAAATGCCCCTCACCGACGCCGTACACCGCGTTTGTCACAAAGGGCTGTCGGTCGACGAGGCGATGGCCCTGCTCCTGGGGCGGAGAACCAAGCCCGAATAAACAGGCCGGGCAAAGGCCCGCCGCCCGAACGGGCCGGGTGCCACCCGGTAGCCTTTTGAGATTGTGAATGCCAGCGAGCGGTCGACGCCGCACCCCAGCTCACGGGGTGGCGACCGAGTGCGCGTCGCCGTCGTCTTCGGCGGGCGCAGCAACGAGCACGCCATCTCGTGCGTCTCGGCGGGCAGCATTCTGAGCAACCTGGACCCCGATCGGTTCGACGTGGTCGCGATCGGCATCACTCCCGGGGGTTCATGGGTGCTCACCGACGGCGACCCCGCCGCGCTGGCGATCACCGACCGGCGACTGCCCGAGGTGACCGCCGAATCGGGAACCGAACTGGCGCTGCCGGCCGACCCCCGGCGCAGCGGCCAGTTGGTGTCCCTTGCGCCCGGCGCCAGTGAGGTGTTGGCGTCGGTCGACGTGGTGTTTCCGGTGCTGCACGGCCCCTACGGCGAGGACGGCACGATTCAGGGCCTGCTGGAACTCGCCGACTTGCCCTACGTCGGGGCCGGCGTGCTGGCCAGCGCGGCCGGCATGGACAAGGAGTTCACCAAGAAGCTGTTCGCCGCCGAAGGGTTGCCGGTTGGTGACTACGCGGTGCTGCGCCCGTCGCGCTCGCGGCTGCGCCCCGAGGAATGCGAGCGGCTCGGCCTGCCGGTGTTCGTCAAACCCGCGAGGGGTGGGTCCTCGATCGGTGTGAGCCGGGTATCGAGCTGGGATCAGCTGGACGCCGCCGTCGCCGCCGCGCGCCGGCACGACCCCAAGGTCATCGTCGAAGCGGCGATCGTCGGCCGTGAGCTGGAGTGCGGTGTGCTCGAAAAGCCCGACGGCACAGTCGAAGCCAGCACTCTCGGCGAGATCCGGGTCGCCGGGGTGCGCGGGCGCGAGGATTCGTTCTACGACTTTTCGACCAAATACCTCGACGACGCGGCCGAACTGGATGTGCCCGCCAAGGTGGACGACGAAATCGCCGATGAGATACGCGAATTGGCGGTCCGGGCGTTCAAGGCCATCGATTGCCAAGGGCTGGCCCGGGTGGACTTCTTCCTCACCGAGGACGGCCCGGTGCTCAACGAGATCAACACGATGCCGGGATTCACCACGATTTCGATGTACCCCAGGATGTGGGCGGCCAGCGGTGTGGACTATGCGACCCTGCTGGCGACGATGGTCGAGACCGCGTTGGCCCGCGGCGTGGGCTTGCGCTGACCTGGACTGCTAACGCGGTGGGCCGGGATCGATGGGCGCCGCCGGGATGCTGCGGTCGACCACCTCGGAAATCCGCTGGATCGGTGTCGGGCCCGACCCGGTGGGCAGCGTGAGCGCCACGTAGACGCCGCGGTCAACCGCGTACCAGGTGGATCTGCCGGCGTCACCGGCGGATTGCTGTTCGGAACCCACGCGGAACCACTGCACCCGATCCACGACCTGGATGGGAGAGCCGAGGACGAACTCGCCCGGGCGGTCGAGCCCGCAGCGCAGCACCACCGGGTCGCTGTCCGGCCCGGTCCGCCAGGCGGCGGTGCCGTGCGGTGCCGGCTGCTCGAGGGGCGCGCGCTGGTAGTCCCCGAGCTGCTGCGGCAGCGCGTTCAGCAACGCACGGCACGCGGCGCCGTCGGCCGCAGGTGCGGGGACTTCGGGAACCGCAACCGCACGCGGCGGTGCCTCGCGGGTCGCCGCGATGGCCAGGATCACGCCGACCGTGCCCGCCGTCAGCGCGATCGCGACGATGATCAGCGCACGCGACGGGCCGCCATCGGCGTCCGATTCGGTTGCCACCGCCGCGCACCTCCTTCGCTGCACACCACTATCGCCCTCGTTCACCCGAAGGCCAATTTATTCTCGGGCCGAAACGGGCCCGCGTAGCCCCAGGGTTCGAGCCCTATCGTGGGTGGCGTGCAAGACGAATCGGGCGAGTCGCTGCAGCAACTCGGTGAGTTCGCCGTGATCGATCGCCTGGTGCGGGGTCGTGAGCAGCCCGCCGCCGTCGCGCTCGGGCCGGGGGACGATGCGGCGCTGGTGTCGTCGGGTGATGGCCGGGTCCTGGTGTCCACCGACATGCTCGTGGCCGGCCGGCACTTCCGGCTGGACTGGTCTACGCCGCATGACGTCGGTCGCAAGGCGATCGCCCAGAACGCCGCGGACATCGAGGCGATGGGCGGGCGGCCGACGGCCTTCGTGGTCGCCTTCGGCGCGCCCGGCGATACGCCGGCGTCGCAGGTGGACGCGCTCGTCGACGGGATGTGGGACGAGGCGCAGCGGGTCGGTGCCGGCATCGCCGGCGGTGACCTGGTGCACTGTCCGCAGTGGGTCATCTCGGTGACGGTGCTGGGCGACCCGGACGGGCGCGCACCCGTGCGGCGCTCGGGGGCGAGACCCGGTGCGCTGATCGCCGTCGCCGGCGACCTGGGCCGCTCGGCCGCGGGATTTGACTTGTGGCGCAACGATATCGCCGGCTTCGACGAGCTGCGGCGCCGCCATCTGGTGCCGGAGCCGCCGTACGGTCAGGGAGCGGTGGCGGCGGCCGGGGGTGCGCAGGCGATGATCGACATCTCCGATGGCCTCATCGCCGACCTGCGTCATGTCGCCGAAGCGTCCGGGGTGGGCATGGATCTGTCCACCGCGGCGCTGGCCGCCGACCGCGAGGCGCTCGCCGCGGCGGCGGCCGCCGTGGGCGCCGATCCCTGGCACTGGGTGCTGGGCGGCGGTGAGGACCACGCCCTGGCGGCGTGTTTCGCCGGTCCCGCGCCGGCCGGGTGGCGCATCATCGGGCGGGTTCTCGACGGCCCGGCCCGGGTGCTCGTCGACGATCAAGAGTGGAGCGGCCCCGCCGGCTGGCAGTCGTATTAGGGTGACGCGGTGACCGTTTACGCGATCGCGAAGAGCCGATGATGACCGCGCGGCCGTTGGGTGAACTGGTGGAGCCGGGCTGGGCGAGTGCGCTGCAGCCGGTGGCCGGCCAGGTGGCCGAGATGGGGCAATTCCTGCGGGCCGAGATCGCGGCGGGACGCAGGTATCTGCCGGCCGGACCGAATGTGTTGCGCGCCTTCACCTATCCCTTCGACGACGTCAGGGTTCTCATCGTCGGGCAGGACCCGTACCCGACGCCCGGACACGCTGTGGGCCTGAGCTTTTCGGTGGCGCCCGAGGTGCGGCCGCTGCCGCGCAGCCTGGCCAATATCTTTCAGGAGTACACCGCGGACCTCGGCCATCCGCCGCCCTCATGCGGTGACCTGACTCCTTGGGCGCAGCGCGGCGTCCTGCTGCTGAACAGGGTGCTCACGGTGCGCCCCAGCAATCCGGCGTCGCACCGCGGCAAGGGCTGGGAGGCGGTGACCGAATGCGCCATCCGGGCGCTGACCGAGCGACCGCGTCCGCTGGTGGCGATTCTGTGGGGCCGTGACGCGTCGACGCTCAAACCGATTCTCGCCCAAGGAAATTGCGTGGCGATCGAGTCGCCGCACCCGTCGCCGCTGTCGGCGTCGCGCGGGTTCTTCGGTTCGCGTCCGTTCAGCCGTGCCAATGAACTGCTGGCGGGAATGGGTGCCGATGCGATCGATTGGCGCCTGCCGTGACCGAGATGACCGCGCTGCGGGCCCACCGGCGGGGCGGCCCGGAGCAGTTGGTGCTCGAACGGGCCCCGCGACCGGTGTTGGCCGCGGGTGAAGTTTTGGTGGCCGTGCACGCGGCTGGGATCACCTTCGACGAGTTGACGTGGGAGGAGACCTGGACCCGCGACGGCGCCAGCCGGGTGCCGGTGATCCCCTCACACGAGGTGTCGGGTGTCGTCGAAGCGGCCGCCGCAGACGTATCGGATTTCGCGCCGGGCGCCGAGGTGTACGGGTTGATCGGGTTCGACCGCGACGGCGCTGCAGCCGATTTCGTCGCCGTCCCCGCCGCCGATTTGGCGTCCAAGCCGTCGACGGTGTCGCACACGCTGGCCGCCGCGCTGCCCCTGGCCGGACTGACCGCCCTGCAGGCGTTGGTCGATCACGCCGCCGTGCAGCCGGGAGAGAGCGTCCTGGTGCACGGCGGCGCCGGGGGAGTGGGGCTGCTGGCGGTCCAGCTGGCGGCAATCCTGGGTGCGCAGGTAACCGCGACCGTGCGCAGCGATACCGCCAACCTGCTGCGCGGGTGTGGGGCGCAGCGGGTGATCGACGTGCGCACCGAGGCATTCGACGAAACCGGTGCCGGCTACGACGTCGTCATCGATACGGTCGGGGGCCCGACGCTGGAGCGTTCGTACGGCGTGCTGCGCCGCGGTGGTCGCCTGGTCACCTTGTCGGCGCCGCCGCCAGAGGGCAAAGCCGAGGAATTCGGCGTCACCGCAACCTTTTTCATCGTCACGCCGAATCGGGGTCAGCTCGACGAACTTGCGGCGCTGGTCGACAGCGACCGGTTGCACGTCGCGATCGCCCAGACGTTCACGCTCGACGAGGGCCGGGAAGCGTTTGAAAGCCGCGAGAGTGGCAGGCGCGCCGGCAAGACGGTCCTGGTCGTGCGGGACTGAACCTGCGTGTGTCAAGAATCCGGAAAGTTCACGTCCTTGGTGACGGCCTTCCACTCCTCGATCGACGCAGACATCGCGGTGATCTTGTCGCGCATGGCCTTCAGCACGTCACGGCCCAGCAGCAGCCGCAGCGGCGGCTCATCGAGCGTGGTCACCATCAGCACCGCTTCGGCGACCTTGCGGGGGTCGCCGGGCAGGTGGTCGGCGAACTGTTTGATCAGATCCTTGCGCGCCGCCACGTCGGCGTAATCGGCGATGGGACTGCCCGATTCCTTCATCGACCGCGTCGCCCAGTCGGTGCGAAACGCGCCGGGCTCGATCGCGGTCACCTTGATGCCCAGCGGGCGCACCTCGTCGGCCAGCGCCTCGGTCACCGCCTCCAGCGCGAACTTGGTCGAGGAGTAGTAGGCGTTGGGCGGGTTGGCCACCAGGCCGGTCATCGACGAAATGTTGACGATGTGCCCCGACCCGCGGGCGCGCATGGCCGGCAGCACCGCCTTGATCATGTCGACGGCGCCGAAGTAGTTCACGTCGAACAGCTTTCGAACCTCGGCGTCCTCACCCTCCTCCACCGAGGACAGGTAC
>DASTKA010000388.1:0-4565 GCA_035716165.1 Mycobacterium sp.
GTTGCAGTGTGCGCAGCGGCGCGCCGCGGCATTGCGGGACCGATACCGCGAGGCGGGGTTCTGGTCGGGCCAGCCCGCCGACGTCGTTCGTGCCGCCGCGGCGCTACATCCGGAGAAGCTGGCTCTGTGCGCCCGGGGGGCGGAGCTCAGCTATGCTGAACTCGACGCGCGTGTCGATGCGGCTTGTGGGGCTTTGGCGGCTTCAGGCGTCGGAGCGTCGACACCGACCGTTGTGGTCGTAGGTAACGACGTGGATTCAGTGGTTGCCGTCCATGCGACGTTGCGCCGCGATGCCGTGGTCCTCCTGGTCCCTCGCAGCGCCGGCGAGGCACAGGTGGCCGACATCATCGCGCGCACGGGAGCTGAGTTCGGCGTCGCGCCGAATTGGCCTGCGGCCCCGCTGAAAGGGGTCTCCACGCAATTGGTGTGGATTGCTTTGGACGCCGATCCCGCACCGCAGACTGTGTACCGACCCCAGCGCGCGGCCGACGAACCCTGCCTCGTGCTCTACACGTCGGGAACCACCTCGGCGCCCAAAGGAGTCATCCACTCGCAGAGCACGCTGATGAAGGCGTCATCCAATTACATCGCTGCGGCCGGACTCGGCCCCGGAGACCGGATTTTTCTCATCAGTCCGCTTGCGTCGGTGACCGGAGTGCTGCAGGCGTTGATCATCGCGCCGATGCTCTGCGCGCCCGTCATCCTCGAGGACAACTGGGACGCCGCCGAAACCTGTGAGCTGCTGGTCTCGTCGGGTGCGACTTGGTACGGCGGACCCGATCGCTTGCTGGACAGGCTGCTCGACGAGGCGGTGGCGCGCGGGATGGACGTGCCGCTGCAAGCGGTCTATTTGGGCGGGACCATGCTGGACCGGCGCATCGTCACGCGCATCGAAGACGACTTCGGGATCATTGTGATGCGCGCCTACGGTTCGTCCGAAGCGCCAGTGAGCACGTCTGGTCTGCGGTCGGAGTCCGCGGACGTGCGTCACGCCGACGACGGTGTCGCTTTGGAGGATGTCGAGGTGAAAGTCGGATCCGCAGCGGATCCGACCGAGTGCTGCATACGGGGGCCGCATACGTTCCTCGGGTACACCGACGCCGATGACGACGCGCAGGCGTTCGATGGGGACTGGTTTCGTACCGGCGACGTGGCCGAAATGTCGCAAGGCCGGGTTCGCATCGTCGGGCGCCTGAAGGACATCATCATTCGCAACGGACTGAAGATCGCGGCTGTCGAGGTGGAGGAGGCCGTCGCCAGGATCGCCGGGGTGCGCGAGTGCGCGGCCTACTCGGTGGCCGACGCCACGACCGGCGAACGACTGGCCGTTGCCATGGTGCTTGACGCCGGCGTCGACATGTCTCTCGCGAAGGTCACCGACGCGCTCATCTCTGCGGGACTGCCCAAGTACAAGTTGCCCGAGGAACTGGTGTTCTGGAACGAGCCGCTGCCGGTCAATGACAACGGCAAGGTCGCGCGCAACAAGCTCGCTGCGCGCTCGGCGGGGCGGCCGCGGGCGCTTGCCGACCGGCTCGTTGCGACGGGCTGAGCGTCAGTCCTCTGTTTTGCCAGTCGTATTCATGGTCAGCTTGCCCAGCTGATCCTGCCAACCGGAGCCCTTGCCGTGGTCGTGCTTGGACAGCGCCTGGATGGAGACGTCGTGCCCTTCGGCGGCCTTACGCAGGGCGCCGACGGTGGCCTGCTCGTTGGAGATGTGAGAGGTGAACGGATCCCAGTGATACCAGCGCATCGCGTTCTGGTAGGTCATCTTGTTGACCTCTTCATCGGGCACTTTGTACTTCTGGAGCACCTCGTGCAGCTGCTCGGGGGCACCGGGCCACATGCTGTCGCTATGCGGGTAATCGGCTTCCCAGCAGATGTTGTCAATGCCGATCTCGTTGCGCAGCGCCACTCCGGTGTGGTCGGAGATGAAACAGGTCAGGAAGTGATCGCGGAAGACCTCGGATGGCTTCTGCTTGCCGAAGTCTTGACCGGTCCATGTGGAGTGCATCTCGTAGGTGCGGTCGGCACGCTCGAGGAAGTAGGGAATCCAGCCCGTCCCGCCCTCCGACAACGCGATCTTTAGGTCCTTGTACTTCTTGATCGGCTTGGACCACAACAGATCCGCGGCGGCCTGCACGATGTTCATCGGCTGCAACGTGATCATCACATCCATCGGCGCATCCGGGGCGGTGATCGCCAACTTGCCGGATGACCCGATGTGGACGTTCATCACGGTGTCGGTGTCGACCAGCGCTTCCCACATCGGTGTCCAGTAGTCGTCGTGGAAGCTCGGATATCCCATGGCCGCCGGGTTTTCGGTGAATGTCAGTGCGTGCACGCCGCGTTCGGCGTTGCGGCGGATCTCTTTTGCGCATAGTTCGGCGTCCCAAATCACCGGCAGCGTCATCGGAATGAAGCGAGCCGGGTAGGCCGCGCACCACTCCTCGACGTGCCAGTCGTTATACGCCTGAAGGAGGACCAGGCTGAATTCGGGATCCTCGGTGACGAACAGACGGCCGGCGAATCCGGGGAACGACGGGAAGCAGATCGAGCCGAGGATGCCGCCGGCATTCATGTCCTTGATGCGCTCGTCGACTTGCCAGCAGCCTGGCCGGATCTCATCGAGGCCCTGCGGCTCGATCCCGTATTCCTCTTTGGGCCTGCCCGCCACGGCGTTGAGCGCCACGTTGGGGATCACCACGTCGCGGAATTGCCAGGTGTCTGAGCCATCGGGGTTGTGCACCAACCGCGGCGCCTCGGCTAGATACTTCTGAGGCAGATGGTTGTTGAACATGTCGGGTGGCTCGACGATGTGGTCATCGACGCTGACCAGGATCATGTCTTCTTTGTTCATCCCTATTCCTTCCCAACATCTGCTGCGACCGGCCGAAAAACCGGGACAACAAAGCCGTCATCGTCATCGCGAAAGGCAATGGTGAGTTCCATGTCTGCACAGAGGCTTTCGGCCGTGCAGTCTTCCAGAACCGTCATCAGCCGGGGACCCTCGTCGAGATCCACCATTGCCACCACATACGGCGTGCACGTCTCGAACGGTGCCGCATTCTGGTGCACCACGGTCCACGTGTAGAGCCGTGCCCGCCCGGACGCCGGTGCCAGCGCGACGTCCTCGCTCCAGCAGTGCGGGCACATCGGACGCGCGTAGAGCGAGTTCTGGCCGCACCCGGCACACGTGTTGATCATCAGTCGGCGATCCTGGATGGCCTGCCACCACGATTCGCTGTCGGAGTCGATCGTTGGCCGGTTGGCGGCCACCGGCACGTCCATCACTGCCTCCCGAGGATCATCGTGGCGCTGTGGGTGAAAAAGCCCCCCATTGCATGCACGCATGCCAGACGCGCGTCGTCAACCTGTCTCGGCCCGCATTCGCCGCGCAGCTGCTTGGTCGCTTCGACCATCAGGAACATCCCCCGCATGCCGGGATGGCAAGAGGCCAGACCGCCGCCGTCGGTGTTGGTCGGTAACGCCCCGCCCGGACGCAGCGCACCTGATGCGATGAACGGCCCGCCCTCGCCCTTCGCGCAGAAACCGAGATCCTCCACCGTGAGCAGCACGGTGGAGGTGAATGAGTCATAGAGCTGACACACATCGATGTCGGCGGGCCCGACGCCGGCTTGCGCGAACGCGCGGGGGCCGGACAGCGCGGCGGCCGACGTGGTGAAGTCGGCCCACTCGCTCATGCTGACATGCGATGTCGAGTCGGCGGCACCGAGAATCCAGATGGGCTCCTTGGCGCAATTCTTCGCGACTCGCTCGCTGGCCAGCACTACCGCGCCGCCACCGTCGGTGCGCAGACACACGTGCTTGGAGGTGAAAGGATCGGCGAGCATCGGTGCCGCGGCGACCTCGGCGGCGGTGATCCGGTCGCGCTCGAATGCGTTGTCGTCCATCGCCGCCCACTCGTGGGCCGCGACCGCGACTTCGGCCAATTGCTCTGCGGTGGTGCCGTATTCGATCATGTGGCGCCTGGCGGCCATCGCATACTTTGCGATCAGGGTGGCGCCGTATGGCGCCTCGTATTGCATGGCGCCGCCGGTGCCCATCGCCGCCGCTGATGCGCGTACGCGGCGCTTGACGTCGGAGCGTGCCGTTGATCCGTACGTCAGCAGTGCCACGTCGATCGCGCCGGCGGCGATGGCGTCGGCGGCGTGCCCCGCCATTACCTCCCAGGACGATCCGCCGACATTGGTCGCGTCGACCCAGGATGGCCTCAGGCCGAGGTACTCGCTCACCTCGACGGGTGGCAGCAGGGTCCCGTGACCGCCGAAACCGTCGACGTCATCCTTCGTCAGGCCGGCGTCGGCAATGGCGCGGCGGGCGGACTGGGCCATCAGCGCCAGCGCGGTCTTGTCCGGCACCCGTCCACAATCCGACAGGCCGGCGCCCACGATAGCGACCCGGTTCGCTGGCATACGTCATGGTTACCACATCGATAATGCCGTTAACGACTTGGTGGAATGAACGTTCTCAGTGGGCTACCGTGAGCGGGTGCGTAAACCACTGCGCGAGGCATTGCGCGGCGACGAGCTGGTGCTGTGTCTGGC
>DASTKA010000389.1:0-2420 GCA_035716165.1 Mycobacterium sp.
CGAGATACACCTTGTCCATTCCGTGGTGCACCCGGTGATGCGACGGCGTGTTGAAGAGAAACTCGAACGGTCGCGGCAGCTTGTCGATCCGCTCGGTGTGGATCCAGAACTGGTAGATCAGGTTCAGGGAGAAACTGAAAAACACCATCCAGGGCGGAATTCCCAACAGCGGCAACGGAATCCACATCAAGATCTCGCCACTGTTGTTCCACTTCTGGCGCAGCGCGGTGGCGAAGTTGTAGTACTCGCTGGAGTGATGGGCCTGGTGCGTCGCCCAGATCAATCGGACGCGGTGCGCGATCCGGTGGTAGGCGTAGTAGAGCAGGTCGACACCGAGTATCGCGATGACCCAGGTATACCAACGAGTCGCCGGCAGATGCCAGGGCGCCAGATAGGCATAGATGGCGGCATAGCCGAGCAGGGCCAGGGTCTTCCAGCCGGCGGTGGTGGCCACCGAAACCAGTCCCATCGAGATGCTCGCCACCGAATCGCGGGTGAGGTGCGCCCCCGAGGCCGGACGGGCCGTGTCGGCAGCCTCGGCCGTGAGATGTTCCAGCTTCCGGGCCGCGGTCCATTCCAGCGTCAACAGCAGCAGGAAGAACGGGATCGCCAACAGCACCGGATCCCGCATCTGCGGAGGCAGCCCGGAAAGGAAGCCTGAGAGGGCACTCACACAGGTAAGACTACGACGGGCACTGGAGTGCGAGGAAAAGTCGCGTGATGCTCGAATGAGCGGGCGGTCCGACATGAGGTGGTAAGCGGTTGAGCGCTGTGGTGGTGATCGGCTCGGGATTCGCCGGATTGTGGGCGGCGCTCGGCGCAGCCCGCCGACTCGACGAACTCGGTGTCCCGGCGGGCACGGTCGACATCACGGTCTTGAGTCCCCGGCCGTTCCACGACATCCGGGTGCGCAACTACGAGGCCGATCTGACGGACAACCGCATTCCGCTCGCCCAGCTGCTTGACCCCGTCGGGGTCGCACACGTCGCCACCGAGGTCACCGCCATCGACGCCGATGCCCGCAGCGTCACCACATCGAGCGGTGCGACGTTCGGCTACGACCGGCTGGTCCTCGCGTCGGGCAGCCACGTGTTCAAACCCGCGATACCGGGCCTGCGGGACATCGCCTTTGATGTCGACACCTATGACGGCGCCGTCGCGCTGCAACACCACTTGCGGCGGGTGGCCGACGGTCCGGTGACAGCGGCGGCCGCCACCGTTGTCGTGGTCGGGGCTGGACTGACCGGCATCGAAGTTTCCTGCGAGCTGCCCGACCGGTTGCGCCGGCTGTTCGCCGGGACGAAGGTCGAACCCCGGGTGGTGCTGGTGGACCGCAGCGCCATCGGCTCCGACATGGGGAGCTCGGCGCGTCCGGCCATCGATCGGGCCTTGGCGGCCAACGGCGTTGAGACCAGGGCGGGCGTGGGCGTTGCGGGCATCAGCGACCGTGGTGTGTCACTTACCTCCGGCGAGCAGCTGCGGGCGGCGACGGTGGTGTGGTGTGCCGGCATGCGGGCCAGCCCGCTGACCGAGCAACTACCGGTGGCGCTCGACCGGCTGGGGCGGGTGCCCGTCGATGACTTTCTGCGGGTGATCGGGGTGCCCGCGGTCTTCGCCGCGGGTGACGTGGCCGCCGCCCGCATGGACGACGACCATTTGTCGGTGATGTCGTGTCAACACGGCCGTCCGATGGGCCGCTATGCCGGATACAACGTCATCAGCGAGCTATTTGATCAGCCGATGATCGCGCTGCGGATCCCTTGGTATGTAACGGTTCTCGATCTTGGACCGTCTGGCGCCGTCTATACGGAGGGGTGGGATCGGGTGATGGTATCGAACGGCGCCGAGGCGAAGGCGACAAAGCAGGCCATCAACACCCGGCGGATCTATCCGCCGTTGACCGGCAACCGCGCCGACCTGCTGGCCGCGGCGGCGCCGGAGCTACAGACTCGTCCCTAGCGCCGGTCGTCGGCCTGCGCCTCGTCTCCGGCATACCACTGCACCGCGCGGACTCCGGGCAGCAGCGATAACTCGGCCACCAGCCGTTCGAGCCGGGCAGGGGCATCGCCGTTCATGAGCAAGTGGGCGGTCAGGGTGACCTCGTCGTCGGCCGCGTTGGCGGTATGAATCCCGCGAAGCGTGATGTCGTTGCTGCCGGCGTGCTGGACGATCTGGGCCCGTGCGTATTTCTCGTGCTTCGAACGGCAGACCACCTGCACGAGATACGGCAGCAGGCTCTCGTCTTCGTCGTCGCTGTTGTCGCGGTCGATCAGCCGGCCGAGCGGACGCCCCAGTAGATGGATGCCGATGACGGTGCCGGTACCGATCAGCGCGAACACCAGATGTCCGGAGGCGGCCAGCACACCGATCGCCGCCGAGCACCACAGAGTGGCGGCCGTGTTGAGGCCGCGGACGTTGAC
>DASTKA010000390.1:0-2991 GCA_035716165.1 Mycobacterium sp.
GGGCTCCACTTCGGGCTCGCGCACCGGCTCCGGAGCGCTGGGCCTTGCGGCGGCGGACTCGGGTCCGCGCATCCAGGACTTGATCCGAGCCAGCAGGCCCCGGGGCGCGGGCTCGGCTTCGGCCGAGGGCACGATGCCGGACTCGGGCTCGAGTTCCGCCACGTGCGCGGGCGCGGGTAGACCCTCGGGCTCGCTCACGTGCGCGTGCGCGGGCGCGGCGAGACCCTCGGGCTCGCTCACGTCCGCGGGCGCGGCAGGAGCCT
Source organism: Mycobacterium sp. (assembly GCA_035716165.1). Lineage (GTDB taxonomy): Bacteria > Actinomycetota > Actinomycetes > Mycobacteriales > Mycobacteriaceae > Mycobacterium. The sequence continues at coordinate 264 of DASTKA010000390.1, forward strand.
CGGGCTCGACCATCCCCTCGGATTCGGTCTTCTCCTCCGCCACCCCGGCCGCCGGTGCGGGCTCGTGCACCCCGGGCGGCGGCGCGTTCCCGGCCGGCGTGGGCTCCTCCGCGGTCAGGATCACCCGCGTGCCCCAACCCGAAGGCTCGAGCCGTACCGTGCCGCTAACAGTCTCGCCCTCCCAGGCAACGGCGGTCTCTGGCTCGAGTCGGGTGATTCGGATCTCGCCAAAACTGTCGAGATGGCGATTCAGTGATGCCGCATCGCTGCATTCCGCCCACAGCTCCGGCGGCGACTTGAGCAGTGTGCGGCTGGCCTCGTGCATTGTCATGGCTTGGGTTTCGGTCGGCGCCGCGGGACTCCTGCCGCGGTTGCCCAGGTTGCAGCGCGGACCGTCTTGACCGGCCGCCAGGCCCGGGTGGGCCGCGGCAACAAATCACCCTAGGGGGGCTTGAACCTCACCTGATGCATGGCCAATACTCCGCGGCCTCAGGGGGCAGAACGGGATCGGGTAGGGGCGACGGACGCCGGTGCATCACGCCTTCGGGCGAGGTGCACCGGGGTTCCGTCTCGACTTGGCACAACAACGCGCAGGTCGTCGCCTCACGGCCCCGGGATGCACACATCACCATCCAGGGGGTACGCAGTAATGAGTAACTATCGACCCAGCCGACCCAGTGCGGGTCTGGTCGTCGCGGTTGTTGCGCTGATCATGGCGTTGGGGGGCACCGCTTACGCGGGTGTCACTCTTGGCAAGAACAGCGTCGGCACCAAGCAGATCAAGAACGGCGCTGTGACCAGCAAAAAGATCACGAACGGCGCTGTGACAGGCAGCAAGCTCAACCTGGCCGGCGTGACCGTTCCTAACGCCAATCACGCCAACACGGCTGACTCGGCCACCAACGCCGACCATGCCAACACGGCGAACTCGGCGAACAGCGCCAACAACGCCGCCAACCTTGGCGGTGTCCCGGCTGCGGGTTACGCCCAGAGCAGCTGCAACTCGCTGACCGGCGCCATCAAGGGCTTTGCCCACATCAATGATGCCGCAGTCAGTACCACCACGCTGAGCACGGCCGGGGTAGAGGCTCCGTACAACTGCAGCGGCGAGAGCGTCGAAGCGCAGCGCATCTCGACCGGCAAGTACGAGGTCAAGTTCATCGGCAGCCCAGTGGCGATCGCCATGGCGACGCCGATGGACACGACAGGGTCTACCTCGTGGTTCGTCAACTCTGCGTCGGTCAACCGCATCGGAGCGGGGGACTTCTTCGTCCAGCTGTGGAACGACCCGACGTCAACCTTCTTCAACGGTTCGTTCAACGTCCTCACGCCGTAGGGACACGAAAGGCAAGTGACGAGACGGCCCGCGCCCGAAATGGTGCGGGCCGTCCGTCCACATCGAACTCATGACACACCACCACACCATCAACAAGACCGGCAGGATCGGAACCCTGGCTGCCATCGCTGCCGGACTCGCTGTCGTAGCCGGGTGCGGCAGCGCCCGTCACCTCAGCCAGACCAGGACTGAGGCAGCGGCTGCGCACGCCCCTCATGCTCCGGCGCCGCGTCGCAGCGCGCCGGCGCCACGACTGGGGAGCGCCCCCACAAACGTTCCCCGCCGCGCTGCACCGATGCAGCCCGATCGCGTGACCAAGCGTCCTGGGCACCAATCAACGGCCGTGCCGAAGCGCAGGCCGAAGACGGCCGCACCGACAACTCGCATCAGCTCACGTCACCAGCGAGCGGCCTCGCCGCACCGAGCCGCGAGTCGCAATTCATCGGCAACCACCAGGCCGGCAACCACCAAGCACCGCCGCGGCACCATGACCCCAACCGGGGACGGAACCGCTCCGGCCACCTCGCTCAATGCCATCGGCACGGCCACCGGTGGCGGCCAGGCCAGCCCGACCAGCGCCAGCCCGACCGGGGCCACCTCGGACGGCAGCGGCGGTCAGAGCGCCTCAGCGTCCGGCTGAGATTCTGAGTCACCTGGATCGCCGGGTCACACCGCAGGGGTTGACTTACTCAGCCCCCAAGGACTACGGTTCGCGGCCGACGGGACTCCAGAAACCGGTTTGCGGGGCGCACCGGCGATGGGCCCAGGGCCAATGCGGGTTGTAGGGGCGTGCAAGCAAACATCGCAATCCACTCTGTGGGGCAATCTCCAAAAGGGAGGCAAGCATGAGCAGTTTCCGGCCGCGTCGACCGAGCGCGGCATTAGTGATCTCGGTCATGGCGTTGATCCTCGCACTGGGAGGCACCGCTTACGCGGGCGTCACGCTAGGCAAGAACAGCGTTGGCACCAAGCAGCTCAAGAAGAACGCGGTGACCACCGCGAAGATCAAGAACGGCCAGATCACCACCGCCAAGATCAAGAACGGCGCGGTCACTGCAGCGAAGATCAACCCGACAGGGCTGACCGTTCCCAACGCCAATCACGCCAACACGGCCGACTCAGCCACCAACGCCAGTCACGCTACCAGCGCGAACAGCGCCACTAGTGCGACCAACGCGACCAACGCGACCAACGCGACCAACGCGACAACGGCCAGTCAGATCGGCGAGGTTTCCTACCAGCAGAGCGCATCGACCGACTCGCCGCCGTGCTCGGGGAGCCCATGTACACCAAGCGATACAGAGGCAACCGTGACCTGCCCAGACGGCATGGTCGCAATCGGCGGAGGCGCCAACACCAGTCGCGCCGGCATGGAGATCAGTGTCTCGGCGC
>DASTKA010000391.1:0-2974 GCA_035716165.1 Mycobacterium sp.
CCATAGAACGGCGCGGAGGCACCGAAACCCTTGGGGGACATGACAAGAGCGAACTGGCCACCCATGCAGAAACCCGCGATGCCGACCTGGCCGGAACACTCCGACATGGCTTTCAGGTGATCGCGCGCGGCCAGAATGTCGTCGAGGGCGCGACCGCGCTGCGTCTGCAGCTCCTTCATGACGCGCGAAATGCAGCGGATACGGCCGCCGCGGGCATACATGTTCGGCGTGAGCGCCAGGTATCCCGCCGCGGCGATACGGTCGTTGATTGATTGCTTGTCCCGGCCGTAACCGATGGCATCGTGGATCACCACCACGCCCGGCCTTGGGCCTTGTCCCGCGGGCGTGCTCAGTAACGCATCGATCGGTCCGTCGGGGGTTTCGATCTGAATCGTCGTCATAGCGTCATCTAACTGCAATCACGCTGCAGAACACCACGGGAACTTGGGCGCTGTCCGCAGACGTTGGTTCTCACATGGTGTCGCGCCTGTTCTTGATCTACGCCGTCGTCGAACTCGCGGTGATCTTCGCGTTGGTAACGACGATCGGCTGGGGCTGGACCCTGCTGGCGCTGTTGGGCACCTTCCTGCTCGGCTGGGGCATCATCGCCCCGCTCGCGGGTTCGCGCCTCCTCCGCCAGATCGGGCGGCTGCGCTCGGGCCTGACCGAACAACGCGCTGCGGCCGGCGATGGTGCGCTGGTCAGCCTGGCCATACTGCTGGTCCTCGTGCCCGGCCTGGCCAGCACGGCGGTGGGCTTGTTACTGCTCATTCCGCCGGTGCGTTCAGCCGTCGGCCCCGGCCTGACCGCCATGGCGGTGCGCAAGCTGCAACGACAGGGACTCAGTTACGCGAGCGCCTTTCGTCCAGAGCCCTATTCGGCGTCGTATCCCACGTTTGACGGACGCGGGCATGGCGACTACATCGACGGCGAGGTGATCGACGTCCACGACGTCGAGGCCCCGGCACGGCCCCAACGATCCGACGGACGCTGACAGGGTGCGACGGACCGCATCGTTGCGCCGGTGACCGTTATCGGCTTTGGAACAGTAGTTTTGGCCTGTGACCGATCGTGCCCGTTAGCGCCGCCCCGGTAACCCTGCTGGTCAACGGACGGGTGCACAGCCCGGCCCAACCCGACGCGACCGCGATGGCCGTCCGCGACGGCGTGGTGGCATGGCTGGGCGGCGACGAGGTCGGCCGCCGCATGTTTCCCGACGCCGACGTCGAAGACCTCGACGGCGGTTTCGTGGCGCCGGGGTTCGTGGACAGTCACATCCATCTGACCGCCACCGGCCTGACTCTCAGCGGGCTAGACCTGCGCGCGGCGACCTCGCCCGCACAGTGCCTGCAGATGGTCGCCGACTATGCCGCCGCCCATCCCGGGCAGCCGGTGTGGGGACACGGCTGGGACGAAACGTCCTGGCCGGAGAACAGCCCGCCCAGCACCGGCGACCTGGATGCCGTGCTGGGAGACCGGCCCGCCTACCTGGCGCGGGTGGACGTGCACTCCGCGCTCGCCTCGACGGGCCTGCGGCGGCTGGTCGCGGAACTTCCGGCGGCGAACGGGTACAGCGCCGAGCGGCCGCTGCTCGGCGACGCCCACCACCTGGTGCGCGCCGTCGCGCGGGGCCTGCTGACGGCCGAACAGCTCGCCGACGCCCGCGCCGCAGCATTGGGGGCCGCCGCGGCGGCGGGCATCGTCGCGGTGCACGAATGCGCCGGACCCGATATCGGTGGACTCGACGACTGGCTGCAGTTGCGCGCCCTCGATCATGGCGTCGAGGTGATCGGTTATTGGGGTGAGCCGGTGAACAGCCCCGCCCAGGCGCGGGAGCTGATGGCGGCGACCGGTGCACGCGGGCTGGCCGGTGACCTCTTCGTCGACGGGGCACTCGGGTCGCGCACCGCTTGGCTGCACGAGCCCTACACCGATGCCCCGGATCGCAGCGGTACCTGCCATCTGGAACCCGATGCCGTCGAGGCGCACGTGCGGGCGTGCACGCACGCCGAAGTCACCGCCGGATTCCATGTCATCGGAGACGCCGCGGTCACCGCGGTGGTGGGTGCCCTCGAACGCGTCGTCGCCGACCTCGGGCCGGTCGCCGTCGCGCGCTGCGGGCACCGCCTCGAGCACGTCGAAATGGTCAGCGCCGATCAGGCCGCCAAACTCGGCCGGTGGGGCGTCACCGCCAGCGTGCAGCCCAATTTCGATGCGCTCTGGGGCGGCGCCGACGGCATGTACGCGCAGCGGCTCGGCGCCCAGCGAGGCAGTCGGCTCAACCCCTTTGCGCTGTTAGCATCCCAAGGCGTGCCCCTCGCGCTAGGTTCAGACGCTCCGGTCACGGGCTTCGATCCGTGGACGAGCGTGCGCGCGGCGGTCAATCACCGCACCCCGGGCAGCGGGGTCTCGGCGCGAGCCGCGTTCACCGCAGCCACCCGCGGCGGCTGGCGGGCGGCCGGTGTGCGCGACGGTAAGGCGGGCACCCTGGTGCCCGGCGCCCCGGCCTCTTACGTCATCTGGGATGCCGGGGACCTCGAGGTGCACGCACCGCGCGACACCGTCCAGCGCTGGTCGACCGACCCCCGTTCCCGCGTGCCCGCGCTGCCTCGATTGGGCCCGGACGATGCCCTACCGCGGTGCCGGCGAACGGTGCATCGGGGCGCTGTCATCCATGGCTAAACACTGGTCGGGCGGCGACGAGCCCGCGGACCAAACCGATGCGGTGGACGACGACCCGCCGCGGCCTGACACCGACCCCATCGGTGACGAGGCCGAATCCGACCGCGACGAGCAGCCCGCCGACGTCTACCCCGAGCCCGACGAACACGTACCGAGTGGCGCCAGGCAGGCCGATCGGCCGCGTACCGCGGCGCGCGGCCCGATGACCAGGCTGGTGGCCGCGGTGGTGGCGCGGCTGCCCGCCGCCCAGGCCGCCATGCTGCCCCGGCTGACCCGGCTCAGTTGCGCCGTT
>DASTKA010000392.1:0-6232 GCA_035716165.1 Mycobacterium sp.
CCGGCGACCAGCCGTAGCGTCCCCCGCATGATCGTCAGGCCCCCTGGAACTTCGGCGGCCGCTTCTCGATCCGCGCGACCTGGGCTTCGATGACGTCCTGGCTGCCCCAGGCCTTGTCGAAGAGTTCCTTGTGCACGGGACCGGCCTCTTCGATGGCGCCGTCGTCGTTGAGCACCCGCTTGGCGTGTTGGATCGCCAGCGGTGCCAGGCCGGCGATCTCGGCTGCCCAGGCCTGCGCATCGGCGAGCGTTCCGATGCGGTTGGCCATCCCGGTTTGCAGCGCCACGTCGGCGGACAGCTTCTCCGCCGTGAGCAGCATCGCCCGGGCGCGGCCGTGGCCGACGAGCGAGGACAGTCGCCGGATGCTCCAGTTGTCCAGGGCCAGGCCATATTTCGAGGTGGGAAACTGGAAGAACGCGTCGGGTGCCACCACCCGCAGATCGCACTGCATGGCCAGTTGCAGGCCGGCGCCGATGGCCGGACCGTTGATGGCCCCGATCACCGGTATCAGCGTGGCGTCCAGCACCCGGTGCAGCTCGATGAGCCGGTCGGGGTAGTCGGCGGCGAAGGCGTCGCCGCTGAGGTCCGCGCCCGCGCAGAACGCCGTGCCCTGACCCGTCAGCACGATCGCGCGGGTCGAGCCGTCACCCGCCTTCAGCACGGCCTCGCGCAGCTCCTCGACCAGCTGGGAGTTCAGGGCGTTGCGGCGCTCGGGACGCTGCAGCTCGATGGTCATAACGGCTTCGGCCTGGGTAACACCGATCATGGCAGCCACCCTATATAGCCTCGTCTGGTGAGTCGTATCACGGCTGGTGAACTGCGCGATGCGGTGCTCGACGACAACTCCTTCATCCGCTGGGACACCGAGCCGCTCGAGGTGCCGGTGAGCGCGTCTTACGCCCGGGAGCTGGCCGACGCCCGCGCCGCGACGGGTCTGGACGAATCGGTGCTGACCGGCGAGGGGCGCGTCTTCGGGCGCCGGGTAGCGGTGGTGGTGTGCGAGTTCGGCTTCCTGGGCGGCTCGATCGGCGTGGCCGCGGCCGAACGGATCACCGCGGCCGTGCAGCGGGCGACGGCCGAGGGGTTGCCGCTGCTCGCCTCGCCGAGCTCCGGGGGCACCCGCATGCAAGAGGGCACCGTCGCGTTTCTGCAAATGGTGAAGATCGCCGCGGCCGTCCGGCTGCACAAGCAGGCGCACCTGCCCTACCTGGTTTATCTGCGCAATCCGACCACGGGCGGGGTGTTCGCGTCCTGGGGTTCGCTGGGCCACGTCACGGTCGCCGAGCCGGGCGCATTGATCGGCTTCCTCGGGCCGCGTGTGTACCAGCTCCTCTACGGCGAACCCTTCCCCGAGGGGGTGCAGACCGCGGAGAACCTGCAACGGCACGGCGTGATCGACGGCGTCGTCGCGCTGGATGAGCTGCGCCGCACGGTCGACCGTGCCATGACGGTCATCGCCGACGCCCCCGAGCCGCTGCCCGCGCCGGCGCCACCCGAACCGATAGCCGAGGTCGCGGCGTGGGATTCGGTGGTCGCGTCGCGACGGCCGGACCGGCCCGGGGTGGGCCTGTTGCTGCGGCACGGCGCCACCGATCGGGTGCTGCTGTCGGGGACCGGCCAGGGGGAGGCTGCGACGACGCTGCTGGCGCTGGCCCGGTTCGCCGGCCAGCCCGTGGTGGTTCTCGGCCAGCAGCGACTGACGGGCGGCTTGGTGGGGCCCGCCTCGCTGCGCGAAGCCCGACGCGGCATGGCGCTGGCCGCCGAGCTGCGGCTGCCGCTGGTACTGGTGATCGATACGGCGGGGCCGGCCTTGTCGACCGAGGCCGAACAGGGTGGGCTGGCCGGCCAGATCGCGCAATGTCTGGCCGAGCTGGTGACGCTGGATACCCCGACGGTGTCGGTGCTGTTGGGTCAGGGCAGCGGCGGGCCGGCGCTGGCGATGGTGCCCGCCGATCGCGTGCTGGCGGCGCTGCACGGCTGGCTGGCGCCGCTGCCGCCGGAGGGCGCCAGCGCGATCGTCTTCCGCGACACCGATCACGCCGCCGAACTCGCTGCGGCCCAAGGCATTCGATCGGTCGATCTGCTGAGATCCGGAATTGTCGACGTCGTGGTGCCCGAGTATCCCGATGCCGCCGACGAGCCGGTCGAGTTCGCCCAACGGTTGTCGCGGGCCATCGCCGCCGAAGTGCAGGCGCTGCGCCGGCTTCCCGCTGCCGAGCGGCTGGCCGCCCGGTTACGGCGCTACCGCAACATCGGCTTGCCCTGAGCTTCGGCGCGACCGCGTGGCCTTAGAGCGGAGCCGCGACACATAAACCACGCACAAGACACGCCGTCGCAAATGTGCGTGGTTTATGTCTCGCGAAACCCCTCAGCCACGCATCGCGTCATATGCGCATGAACGCGGCCTTCGTGGGCAGTGAAGCCCTTAGCCAGGGGAAACTGACCCGTTATCAGCTGAAGACCGGTTTCCGCGCGATTTACCCCAACATCTATCTGGCGCGTCACACAACGCCGTCGCTCCGCATTCGCTCCGAAGCGGCTTGGTTATGGTCGCGGCGACGCGGCGTGCTCGCTGGGTTGGCCGCAGCGGCGCTGCACGGCGCTGATTGGATCGACGACAACGAGCCGGTCGAATTGATCTGGCGCAATCAGCATGCCCCCGGCGGCATACTGACCCGCAATTTGCGCCTCGCGGACGACGAAATCGTCCATGTCGCGGGTCTTCCCGTGACTAGCCTTGCGCGGACGGCGTTCGACTTGGCACGCCAGATGCCGTTAGGAGAAGGCGTCGCGCGACTCGACGCCCTGATGCGCGCCACGACGTTTTCCGCCGAAGACGTGTTGCTGTTGGCCAAGCGATACGAGGGCGCGCGTGGTCTGCAACGGCTGAGAAAGGCGCTCCCGCTGGTCGATGCGGGCGCGGCATCTCCGAAGGAGACGTGGCTGCGCTTGCTGATAGTGGGGGCCGGGCTGCCGACTCCGGAAACTCAGTTGCCAGTGGTCAGCCATTATCGGACGGTGGCGCTGCTCGACATGGGCTGGAGACGCTTCAAAGTGGCTGTCGAGTACGACGGAGACCAGCACCGCACGAGCCGACGCCAGTACGTGCGCGATATTCCGCGCATTCAAGCCTTGGAGGCTTGCGGGTGGATTGTCGTCCGGGTGGTCGTTGAAGACCGGCCGGAAGCCGTTGTCTGCAGAGTTCGAGAGGCGCTGCGCCGCCGCGGATATCGTGACACGTAGACCACGCAGAAGACACGCCGTCGCACCTGTGCGTCGTTTATGCCGCGCGCGAAGCCGACGCGGCCGGCTACCGGCAAGGCGCAGCCTCCCACAGCCGTAGTCGACAATCAGGCAAAATGGGCGGCATGGACACTGGAGCAAGCTCACCGCGGGTCTTGGTCGTCGACGACGATTCAGATGTGCTCGCGTCGCTCGAACGCGGTCTGCGGCTGTCCGGATTCGAGGTGTCGACGGCGGTCGACGGCGCCGAGGCCTTGCGCAGCGCCACCGAGACGCGCCCGGACGCCATCGTGCTCGACATCAACATGCCCGTTCTCGACGGCGTCAGCGTCGTCACGGCGCTGCGCGCCATGGACAACGACGTCCCGGTCTGCGTGCTGTCCGCCCGTAGCTCGGTCGACGACCGGGTGGCCGGCTTGGAGGCCGGCGCCGACGACTACCTGGTCAAACCCTTCGTGCTGGCCGAGCTGGTCGCGCGGGTCAAGGCGCTGCTGCGCCGCCGCGGCGCCACCGCAACGTCCTCCTCGGAAACCATCACAGTGGGTCCTCTCGAGGTCGACATCCCGGGCCGGCGCGCCCGGGTCAACGGCGTCGACGTCGACCTGACCAAACGCGAATTCGACCTGCTGGCGGTGCTGGCCGAACACAAGACCGCGGTGTTGTCCCGGGCGCAGCTGCTGGAGCTGGTGTGGGGCTACGACTTCGCCGCCGACACCAACGTCGTCGATGTGTTCATCGGATACCTGCGCCGCAAGCTGGAGGCGAACGGCGGCCCCCGGCTGCTGCACACCGTCCGCGGAGTGGGATTCGTGCTGCGCATGCAGTAGCCAGGTCGATCGGCCATGAAGTTCCTATCGCGGATCTTGACCCGGACGCCCTCATTGCGGGCGCGGGTCGCGGTCGCGACGGCCATCGGCACCGCGATCGTGGTGGTCATCGCGGGAGCGGTCGTGTGGTTCGGCATCACCAGCGCGTGGAAGGAACGCCTGGATCGCCGGCTGGACGAGGCGGCGGGTTTCGCCATCCCCTTCCTGCCCCGCGGACTCGACGACATCCCGCGCACCCCCAACGATCAGGACACCGTGATAACCGTCCGGCGCGAGGGCCAGGTCAAGTCCAATTCGGACGTCACCCTGCCGCCGCTGGACGTGGGTTATGCCGACACCTACATCAACGGGGTGCGCTATCGGGTGCGAACCCTGGAGGTCAACACCCCGCAGCCAACCACGGTGGCGGTGGGTGCCACCTACGACGACACGATCGCCCAGACCAACAACCTGCACCGCCGGGTGATCCTGATCTGCGCGCTCTCGATCGGTGCGGCAGCGGTGTTCGCTTGGCTCCTGGCGTCTTTCGCGGTGCGGCCGTTCAAACGTCTTGCGCAGCAAGCCCGTTCCATCGACGCCGACGAACGGCCGCAGGTGGCGGTGCGCGGGGCCAGCGAGGCCGTCGAGATCGCCGAAGCCATGCGCGGCATGTTGCAGCGCATCTGGACCGAACAGGACCGCACCAAGGATGCGCTCGCGTCGGCGCGCGACTTCGCCGCCGTGTCCTCGCACGAACTGCGCACCCCCCTGACCGCCATGCGCACCAACCTCGAGGTGCTGTCCACCCTGGACATGTCGGACGACCAGCGCAAGGAGGTGCTGGGCGACGTGATCCGCACCCAGTCGCGCATCGAGGCCACGCTGACCGCTCTAGAGCGGCTGGCCCAGGGTGAACTGTCGACGGCCGACGACCACGTGCCCGTCGACATCACCGACCTGCTGGACCGAGCCGCCCACGACGCCACCCGGATCTATCCCGGGGTCGACGTTTCGCTCGTGCCCTCGCCCACCTGCATCATCGTCGGGTTGCCGGCCGGGCTGCGCCTCACCGTCGACAACGCGATCGCCAATGCCGTGAAGCATGGCGGCGCCACCAAAGTTCAGCTGTCGGCGGTCAGCTCGCGCGCCGGTGTGGAGATAGCCATCGACGACAACGGCAGCGGCGTGCCCGAGGATGAGCGACGGGTGGTCTTCGATCGGTTTTCTCGCGGGTCGACGGCCTCCCATTCCGGGTCGGGCCTGGGGTTGGCGTTGGTGGCGCAACAGGCCCAGCTGCACGGTGGGACGGCAGCCCTGGAGAACAGCCCGCTCGGCGGCGCGCGTCTGGTGCTGCGAATCCCGGGGCCCAGCTAGCGCGTCAGCGATATGCAGCCCACCGATTCGCCTCTGCAGAGTCGGGCACACTGGAGCGATGGCCAACGGCAATAACCCGACCGACAACGACACCCTGGCAGTCATCCGCGAGCTGGTCGCCGAGGAGAAGGCGTTGCGCGCCCAGCTGCAGCGGGGGGACATCGACACGTCCGAAGAACATGACCGCCTCCAACGGGTGGAGGTCGAACTCGACCAGTGCTGGGACCTGCTGCGGCAGCGCCGGGCACTGCGCGAGAGCGGCGGCGACCCACAAGAGGCGGAGGTGCGCCCACCCGACGAGGTCGAGGGTTATCTGAGCTGAGCGACCATGCGACCGAAGCCGACGCCGTAGTCATCGGGGGCGGCCACAACGGTCTCGTCGCGGCCGCGTACCTGGCTCGCGCCGGTCTGCGGGTCCGCCTGCTGGAACGGCTCGACCACACCGGCGGCGCGGCCGTTTCGGCGCAAGCCTTCGACGGTGTGGGCGTCCGGATATCGCGCTACTCGTACCTGGTCAGCCTGCTGCCCCCGCGCATCCTCGCGGACTTGGGCGCCCGGGTGCGGCTAGCGCGACGGCCGTTTTCGTCGTACACACCCGACCCGGCGACCGGCGGCCGCCGCGGGCTGCTGATCGGGTCGTCCGGTGACACCTTCGCCGCCATCGGGGCCGCCGGCGATGTCCAGGGGTTCGCCGACTTCTACCAACGCTGCCGGCTGGTGACCGAACGACTGTGGCCCACCCTGCTCGAACCGCTGCACACCCGCGAGGGCGCCCGCCGGCACGTGGTGGAAAGTGGCGATCACCAGGC
>DASTKA010000393.1:0-4052 GCA_035716165.1 Mycobacterium sp.
TCGCCGCGGTCAGGTCCGTCCGGAGCCGGGATTTGAGTTCCGCCATGTCTAGGAACGCTACGCGCCGCGTGAGCGGCAACATTGTGAAATGCCCCGGCCGCCGACAGGATGGAGCCCATGACGAACGACGCGCCCGGCTGCGGGGCTGGTTTGACGGGCCGCTGCACTCGGTGAGCGCGCCGCCGCCTGGTTTTCCGGCTGGTCCGCCACCGGCATACGGCCCGCCACCTCAATACGGTCCACCCACGCCATACGGTCCACCCATGCCATACGGCCCGCCGCCGGCATACGGGCCGGGGCCCGGCTACCCGCCCCCGTCCGGCTACGGGCCCCCACCGGGCTACGGCGCGCCCCCTGGATACGGGCCGCCGCCTGGATACGGGCCGCCATCCGGAAACGGACCGGCACCGAATTACGGCTCGCTGCCGCCGTTCGGCACGCCCCCGGGCTACGGAGCCGTCAAACCCGGCATCATCCCGCTGCGGCCGCTGACCCTCGGCGACATCTTCAACGGGGCGGTCGGCTACGTGCGAGCCAACCCGAAAGCGACGCTGGGCCTGACCGCCATCGTGGTCGTCATCATGCAGATCGTCACCAAGGTCGCGTTCCTCGGACCGCTCGCCGCCGCCGACAGGTTCAACACCGATCAGCCCGGCGAGCTGAGCTCGGGCGTCCTGGGCGCCTGGGCGGCATCGGTGATCGGCGGCCTCCTGGTCGGCTGGCTGGGCGGCATGTTGCTGTCCGGCATGCTCACGGTCATCGTGGGGCGCGCGGTGTTCGGGTCACCGATCACCATCGGCGAAACCTGGGCCAAGATCCGCGGTCGACTGCTCGCCCTGCTCGGTTTGGCCCTGCTGGAAGCGGTCGTGGTGGCGGCCCTCGCCGGGCTGGTCGCGGTGATCATCGGGGTGTTGGCGGCTATCGGGAATGCCGCGGTGGCCGTGGTGTTGGGGATCCCCCTGGTGCTGGTCGTCCTCGCGTTCCTGGCGTACCTGTACACGATGGTGCTGTTCGCCCCGGTGCTGATCGTGCTGGAGCGGCTGCCCGTCATGGACGCGATCACCCGATCGTTCAAGCTGGTTCGCCACGGCTTCTGGCGGGTGCTCGGTATCCGGCTGCTTGCGTTCCTGGTGACCTCCGTCGTCGCCAATGCCGTCGCCCTCCCCTTCAGCATCGCCGGCCAGCTTATTCAGGCCACCTCCTCGGGCACGGCGTTCCTGGTCAGCACCGCGGTTCTCTCGGTGGGGGCGGCGATCGGCGAGATCATCACCGCACCCTTCAACGCGGGAGTCATCGTTCTGCTGTACACCGACCGCCGGATGCGCGCCGAGGCATTCGATCTGGTGCTGCAGACCGGAGCCGCCCAGGGGCCCTACGCGTCCGCGTCCACCGACAACCTCTGGCTGACGCGGCCCCTGTAAGGGGCGAAAAGGACAAGCGCACAATGCCTTCCATCGACATCGACCGCGATGCCGCACATCGCGCCGCGCAGGACGAGCTCAACAAACCCATCTATTCCAAGGGCTCCGCGGGGGAACATCTTGTCGACTGGCTCAACGACCTGATCTACCGGCTGCTGCAGAAGACCTCCACGATGCCGGGCGGATGGCTCACCGCGACAGTGCTTTTCATACTGCTCGCCATCGGTGTGATCGCCGGCGTTCACCTTCTGCGGCGCACCATGCGCACCCGCCGCGGCGGCGACTACTCGTTGTTCGAAGCCGCCCCGCTGACCGCCGCTCAACATCGCGCGACGGCCGAGAACTATGCGGCCGAGGGCGATTGGGCCGCGGCGATTCGTCACCGGCTGCGGGCCGTCGCCCGACAACTCGAAGAGACCGGAGTGTTGGCGCCGGCCCCCGGCCGGACGGCCAACGAGCTGGCCCGCGACGCCGGCGCCGTGTTACCCCATCTGGCCGGCGAATTGACCGAAGCGGCAACGGCTTTCAACGATGTCACGTACGGCCAGCAACCCGGAACCCCGTCCGCCTACCAGATGATCGTCGAGCTGGACGACCACCTGCGGTCCCGCTGGCAAGGCGGACCGCTAGAACCCGGCCGGCCCGCCGCGCCCGAGTCATGGGCGGCGGTGCGGTGATGGCGACGAGCATCGGTGCCCGGCCCGAAACCGCGCCACGGCGCTGGCGCTCCTGGCGTTGGGTGCTCGTCACGCTGCTGGTGCTCGCCGTGATCGCCGGGGTCGATGCGTATCTGAGCGCGCCTCGGCCCGGCGCGCGCATGGACCCGGCGTCAACGGGCCCCGACGGTGCCCACGCGCTGGTGGAGTTGCTGCGCGGCGCCGGAGTCGACGTGGTCGTGGCCGACAACATCGCCGACGTCGAACAGGCTGCGCGCCCCGACGCACTGATCCTGGTGGCTGAGAGCCAATACCTCACCGACCCGCTGCTGGACAGGCTGGCCGACGTTCATTCGGACCTGCTGCTGGTACAACCGACGACACGGACCCGCGAGGCGCTGCTGCCGGACGTCCGGATCTCCGGGGCCGACGGTTTTGACCTCGACCCGAATTGCACGCTGCGCGAGGCTGTTCGCGCCGGGTCGGTACGGTTCGGGCCGAGCAACACCTACGAGTCAAAGAACGGCCGGGCGATGACCCGCTGTTATGACGGTGCGCTGATTCGCTTCCGCGACGGCGGCCGCACCATCACAACCGTCGGCAGCACCGACTTCATGACGAACGGCAGCCTGCTGCAGGCCGGCAATGCCGCGCTGGCGATGAACCTCGCGGGCGACCGGCCCCGGCTCGTTTGGTATGCGCCGCACCAGGTCGAGGGCGAATCCTCAGCCAAGGCATCGCTTTTCGCGCTGATTCCGCCCAACGTGATCTGGATGGTCGGACAACTGGCGCTGGTGGTCCTGTTGGTCGCCCTGTGGAAGGTACGCCGGCCCGGACCGCTGGTGGCCGAGGAGCTACCCGTGGTGGTGCGCGCGTCGGAGACCGTCGAGGGACGCGGCCGGCTGTACCGGTCGCGACGGGCACGCGATCGCGCGGCCGCGGCGTTGCGGACCGCCACGCTGCAGCGGCTGTTGCCGCGGCTCGGGCTGGGCGGGGGGGCTTCGCCCGCCGCGGTGGTGACCACCGCGGCCCGGCGCACCGGATCCGATCCGGCCTTCGTCTCCTACCATCTGTTCGGTCCGCCCCCGACGACCGACAACGACCTGTTACAACTCGCCCGTGGGCTCGACGAAATCGAAAGGCAGGTCGCACACCCGTGACACAACCCTCTACCGCCCAATCCCCCACGGCTGAATCGGCACGCGAGGCGCTGCTGGCGTTGCGCGGCGAGCTCGCCAAGGCCGTCGTCGGACAGGAGGGCGTCGTCAGCGGCCTGGTGATCGCCCTGCTGTGCCGCGGCCACGTGCTGCTGGAAGGTGTTCCGGGAGTGGCGAAGACGCTACTGGTCCGGGCGCTTTCCGCGGCGTTGCAGTTGGAATTCAAGCGGGTGCAATTCACCCCCGACCTGATGCCCGGCGACGTGACGGGTTCATTGGTGTACGACGCGCGCACCGCCGCGTTCGTCTTTCGGCCCGGCCCGGTGTTCACCAATCTGCTGCTGGCCGACGAGATCAACCGGACGCCACCCAAAACGCAGGCCGCGCTGCTCGAGGCGATGGAAGAGCGACAGGTCAGCGTGGAAGGTGAACCGCGGCCCCTGCCCGACCCCTTCATCGTGGCGGCGACCCAGAACCCGGTCGAATACGAGGGCACCTACCAGCTGCCCGAGGCCCAGCTGGACCGCTTTTTGCTCAAGCTGAATGTGACGCTGCCGCCGCGGGACGCCGAAATCGCCATCCTGCACCGGCACGCGCACGGCTTCGATCCGCGCGACCTGTCGGCGATCAAGCCGGTGGCCGGGCCCGCAGACCTGGCGGCCGGCCGTGCTGCCGTGCAACACGTGCTGATCGGCGACGAGGTACTGGGTTACATCGTCGACATCGTCGGGGCCACGCGCTCCTCCCCCGCGCTGCAACTGGGTGTGTCCCCCCGCGGGGCGACCGCCCTGCTGGCCACGGCGCGCTCCTGGTCCTGG
>DASTKA010000394.1:0-2698 GCA_035716165.1 Mycobacterium sp.
GCTCGGTGGGCGTGGTTCCCGATGCGGTGATCGGTCATTCGCAGGGCGAGATCGCCGCGGCTTATGTGGCGGGGGCGCTGTCGCTTCAGGACGCCGCCCGCGTGGTCGCGCTGCGCAGCCGGCTGCTGGTGCGGTTGTCGGGCCGGGGCGGCATGGTGTCGTTGGCGTGCAGCCTGCCGCGTGCCGAGCAGCTCATCGCCGGCTGGGGCGAGCGACTGAACATCGCCACCGTCAACGGCGTTGCGGCCGTGGTGGTCTCCGGCGAGGTGGAGGCCCTGGCCGAACTGATGCAACGCTGCGAGGCCGACGGCATCCGCGCCCGCAAGATCGACGTCGACTACGCATCGCATTCCGCGCAGGTAGACGCCATTCGCGAGCCCCTCGCCGACGCGCTGCACGGCATCGAACCGCGGTCGTCCGCGGTCGCCTTCTTCTCCACGGTCACCGGCGAGCCGATGGATGCCGCGGGGCTCGACGCCGACTACTGGTTCCAAAGTATCCGGCGCACCGTGCAATTCGAGCGCGCCGTACGCAGCGCGTGCGACGCGGGCTATACGGCGTTCATCGAATCCAGTCCGCATCCCGTCTTGATGGCGGCCATCGAGGAAACGATGCCCGACAGCGAGCGGGGATGCGTCATCCCTTCACTGGGCCGCGACGACGGCGGCCTGGACCGCTTCTGGCTCTCGGCCGCCCAGGCCCACGTCGCGGGTTTGGGTGTGGACTGGCGCGCCGCGATGTCCGGGCTGGGTGGCCGCCGCGTCGACCTGCCGACATATGGGTTTGTCCGGCAACACTTTTGGCTTCCGGTTGGGTCGACCGGAGCGCAGGACGTCGCCAGCCTGGGCCTGTCCGCCGCCGAGCACGGGTTGCTCGGTGCGGTGGTGCCGCGGCCCGATTCCGGTGGTGTGGTGCTGACGGGCCGGTTGTCGACGGCCGCGCACCCGTGGCTGGCCGATCACGCGGTCGGCGAGACGGTGTTGTTCCCGGGGGCCGGGTTCGTGGAGTTGGCCATCCGCGCGGGCGACGAGGTCGGCGCTGCGGTGCTCGACGAGCTGACCCTGTCGGCTCCGTTGCTGCTGCCCGCGGCCGAGAGCGTGCGGGTGCAGCTGGTGGTCGGCGCCCCCGACGCGGCGGGGCTGCGGCGGCTGTCGGTGTATTCCGCTGACGCCCAGCCGGATTCGGAGTGGGTGTTGCATGCCGAGGGTGTGCTGCGGCCGGGCACGGTCACGCCGGCCGCGGACTTCTCGATCTGGCCGCCCGTCGGGGCGACCGCGCTGGATGTCGCCGGCGCCTATGCGCGGCTGGCGCAGCGCGGCTACGAATACGGCGCCGCCTTCCAGGGGTTACGGGCGGTGTGGCAGCGCGGGGACGAAATCTTCGCCGAGATCGCCGTGCCCGACGGCGCCGGCGCGCAGGAGAGCGCTTTCGGAATTCACCCCGTGCTGTTGGACGCCGCGCTGCACGCGATCGGCGTCGCCGCCGGCCAAGACCAGACCTTGCTGCCGTTCTCCTGGCAGGGCGTGGCGTTGCACGCGTCGGGTGCGTCGCGGGCCCGGGTCCGGATTGCGCCGGCCGGTGCCGGCGCGGTCTCGGTGGAATTGGCCGACGGGTCGGGGCTCCCGGTGCTCTCGGTGCGTTCGTTGGCGATGCGCCCGGTCTCGGCCGAGCAGTTGAAGGCCGCAGCTCCCGCACAGCGCTCCGAGGGACTGCTCGACGTGACGTGGGCCCCGATCGCGCTGGGCGTCGGTGACGGCGGCTCCGAGGCCACGCTGTGGGAGCCGGGCGAGCATGGCGAGGACGCGGTGAAGTCGGTGCACGCCGCGGCCGCGGAGACGTTGGCGGTGTTGCAATCCTGGTTGCGTGACGAAACCGCCGGAGTGCTGGCCGTGCAGACCCGTGGGGCCGTCGCCCTTGCCGGCGAGGACGTTTCGGACCTGGCCGGCGCGGCGGTCTGGGGTCTGGTGCGCTCGGCCCAGGCCGAGCACCCGGGACGGATGGTGCTGATCGACTCCGACGGCTCGGTCGACGCCGGCGCGGTCATCGGTTGCGGCGAGCCGCAAGTGGTGGTCCGCCGGGGTGTGGCGTATGCGGCGCGGTTGCGGCCGGTGGGCGCCGGGATCCAGCTGCCTTCGGCGGCCTGGCGGTTGGACGCCGGCGGCGAGGGCACGCTGGAGGACCTGGTCGTAACACCCCGCCCGCGAACCGAATTGACCGGCGGGCAGGTGCGGGTGGCGGTGGCCGCGGTCGGGGTCAACTTCCGCGATGTCCTGGTGGCGCTCGGCATGTATCCGGGCGGCGGCCAGCTGGGAGCCGAGGGCTCCGGCGTGGTCGTCGAGGTGGGCCCGGACGTGACCGGCCTGGCCGTCGGCGACGCGGTGATGGGGCTGTTCGGGGTCGTCGGTTCCGAAGCGGTGGTGGATCACCGCGTGGTGACACCGGTGCCCGCGGGGTTGTCACTGGTTGCGGCCGCGGGTGTGCCGGTGGTGTTCCTGACGGCGCTGTACGGGCTGTCGGTGCTGGGCGGGCTGCGCACCGGCGAGCGGGTCTTGGTGCACACCGCCACCGGCGGGGTGGGCATGGCCGCGGTCCAGCTGGCGCGGCACTGGGGCGCCGAGGTGTTCGCCACCGGCAGCCGCGGTAAGTGGGACACCCTGCGCGCGATGGGATTCGACGACGACCACATCGGCGATTCGCG
>DASTKA010000395.1:0-4378 GCA_035716165.1 Mycobacterium sp.
CGGCGGCGCTGCTCGGGCAGACGGTCGCGGCGCTGCGCGCCCGCGAGCCGATGGCCGCCGCGATGGACTATGTCGCCACCTTCGACATGCGCCGGCGCTGCACCATGTACCTGACCTACTGGACCGCGGGGGACACCCGCAACCGGGGCCGCGAGATGCTGGCGTTCGCCACCGCTTACCGGGAAGCGGGTGTGCAGCCGCCGGGCGGCGAGGCGCCCGATCATCTGACCGTGGTGCTCGAATTCGCCGCCACCGTCGATCCCGAGGTCGGCCGGCGACTGCTGGACCAGCACCGCGTGCCCATCGACGTGCTGCGCGGCGCCCTGGCCGACGCCGAGTCGCCCTACGAGCCGACGGTGGCGGCGGTCTGCGAGACCCTGCCCGCCGCGACGGATCAGGAAGTGCGCCGCGCCGAGCGGCTGGCGAAAGCCGGACCACCGGCGGAAGCCGTTGGGCTGCAACCGTTTACCCTGACCGTGCCACCCCGCAAAGGAACGCCAAGTGTTTAGCAACGTCCTGTTCTGGGACATCGCGCCCTACGTCACGCTGTCGGTGCTGATCGTCGGCACGTGGTGGCGCTACCGGTATGACAAGTTCGGCTGGACCTCGCGGTCCTCGCAGATCTACGAGTCGCGACTGCTGAGCATCGCCAGCCCCATCTTCCATTTCGGCATCCTGGCGGTGTTCGCCGGCCATGTGATGGGGTTGGTCATCCCGCCGAGGGTCACCCAGATGCTGAAGGTGAGCGACCACTTCTACCACCTGCAGGCGGTCATCGCCGGGTCGATGGCCGGCATCGCGACGCTGATCGGCATCGCATTGCTGATCTACCGGCGGTTCACCCGTACGGCGGTGACCATGGCCACCAGCCGCAGCGACAAGGTGATGTATGCGGTGCTGCTGCTGGCGATCGTGGTGGGCCTGTATTGCGACCTGATCGGCACCGGCCCGCACGGCGGCGAGTTCCACTATCGCTACACGGTCGGCTTGTGGTTCCGTCGCATCTGGATATTCCAGCCGCACGGCGAGGTGATGGTCAACGCGCCGCTGGACTACCAGCTGCACGCCCTGATCGGCATGGTGCTGTTCACGCTGTGGCCGTTCACCCGGCTCGTGCATGTGTTCAGCGCTCCGGTCGTCTACCTGTTCCGGCCCTACATCGTGTACCGCAGCCGCGAGGCGGCGGGCAAGGGCGAACTCGTCGGTACGGCGCCGCGCCGGCGCGGTTGGTAGGTTCCGCGGGCCCCGCCCGGTCACCAGCCGGTTCGCTATCCGGGGCCCCCGCTGCCACAATCACCGACGTGCTATTTCGCAACGTCGCCATCGTCGCCCACGTCGACCACGGGAAAACCACCCTGGTCGACGCGATGCTGCGGCAGTCGGGCGCGCTGCATCACCGGGGTGACGACACGGTCGAGCGCCTCATGGACTCCGGAGACCTGGAGAAAGAAAAGGGCATCACGATCCTGGCCAAGAACACGGCCGTGCATCGCAAGAATGCGGACGGGACGACGACCGTCATCAACGTGATCGACACCCCGGGCCACGCCGACTTCGGCGGCGAGGTGGAGCGCGGCCTGTCGATGGTGGACGGGGTGTTGCTGCTGGTCGACGCCTCCGAGGGCCCGCTGCCCCAGACCCGGTTCGTGCTGCGCAAGGCGCTGGCGGCCCACCTTCCGGTCATCCTCGTCGTCAACAAGACGGACCGGCCGGACGCCCGGATCTCCGAGGTCGTCTCGGAGAGTCACGACCTGCTGCTCGACGTCGCCTCCGACCTCGACGAGGATGCGCAGAAGGCCGCCGAGGCGGCCCTGGACCTGCCGACGCTGTACGCCTCGGGACGAGCGGGCATCGCCAGCACGACGGAGCCGGCCAATGGCGAGAACCCCGAGGGCGACAACCTCGATCCGCTGTTCGACGTTCTGCTCGAGCACATCCCGCCCCCGCAGGGCGATCCCGAGGCACCGCTGCAGGCGCTGGTCACCAACCTCGACGCGTCGGCCTTCCTCGGCCGGCTCGCGCTGATCCGCATCTACAAGGGCCGGATCCGCAAGGGCCAGCAGGTGGCCTGGATGCGCGAGGTCGACGGGCATCCCGTCATCACGAACGCGAAGATCACCGAACTGCTGGTGACCGAGGGCGTGGAACGCACGCCCACCGACGAGGCCATCGCCGGGGACATCGTCGCCGTCGCGGGCATCCCGGAGATCATGATCGGCGACACGCTGGCCGATCCGGACCACGCGCACGCGCTGCCGCGCATCACCGTCGACGAGCCCGCCATCTCGGTCACCATCGGCACCAACACCTCGCCGCTGGCGGGCAAGGTGAAGGGCCACAAACTGACCGCCCGCATGGTCAAGTCCCGC
This sequence comes from Mycobacterium sp., assembly GCA_035716165.1. Lineage (GTDB taxonomy): Bacteria > Actinomycetota > Actinomycetes > Mycobacteriales > Mycobacteriaceae > Mycobacterium. The sequence goes on from DASTKA010000395.1 coordinate 2,370, forward strand.
CTGGACGCCGAACTCGTCGGCAACGTCTCCATCAAGGTCGTCGACATCGGCCGGCCCGACGCCTGGGAGGTGCAGGGTCGCGGTGAGCTCGCGCTGGCGGTGCTCGTCGAGCAGATGCGCCGCGAGGGTTTCGAGCTCACCGTCGGCAAGCCGCAGGTCGTCACCCAGACCATCGACGGCAAGCTGCACGAGCCCTTCGAAGCGATGACCATTGACTGCCCCGAGGAGTTCGTCGGCGCCATCACCCAGCTGATGGCCGCCCGCAAGGGCCGGATGGAACAGATGACCAACCACGCGGCGGGCTGGGTCCGGATGGACTTCATCGTGCCCAGCCGCGGCCTGATCGGCTTCCGCACCGACTTCCTCACGTTGACCCGCGGCACCGGCATCGCCAACGCCGTGTTCGACGGCTACCGGCCGTGGGCGGGGGAGATCCGCGCACGGCACACCGGGTCGCTGGTGTCCGATCGCGCGGGCACCATCACACCGTTCGCAATGATCCAGCTCGCCGACCGGGGCCAGTTCTTCGTCGAGCCCGGCCAGGACACCTACGAGGGCCAGGTCGTCGGGATCAACCCGCGCGCAGAGGATCTCGACATCAACGTCACCCGCGAGAAGAAGCTGACCAACATGCGGTCGTCGACGGCCGATGTCATCGAAACGTTGGCCAGGCCGCTCGAGCTCGACCTGGAGCAGGCCATGGAATTCTGTGCGCAAGACGAATGCGTCGAGGTGACCCCGGAGATCGTGCGGGTGCGCAAGGTCGAGCTGGACGCCACGGCCCGGGCCCGCAGCCGGTCGCGCGCCAAGGCCCGGGGCTGACACCGGGTGGTCGGACGGGCTGCTGTGCAGCTGCTCGATACCCTGATCAGCGTGCCGAGACGCGTCCGCCGCTTGTTCATGGTGCTGGGCGGCCTGGTCTCGGTGGTCGGACTCGTCCTTTCGGCCTGCACGGTCAACCCGCCGCCGGCGCCGCAGAGCACCGACACGCCGCACAACTCGGTGCCCCCGCCGCCCCGCGTCAGCGAGATCATCATGGGCATCGACTCGATCGGGGCCGGCTTCAATCCGCACCTGCTCTCCGACCTGTCGCCGGTGAACGCGGCGATCAGTGCGCTGGTGTTGCCCAGCGCCTTTCGCCCGGTCCCCGACACCAACGCGCCGACCGGTTCACGCTGGGAGATGGACCCGACCCTGCTGGTATCGGCCGACGTGACCAGCCAGAACCCGTTCACCGTGACCTACAAGATCCGGCCCGAGGCGCAGTGGACCGACAACGCGCCGATCGCCGCCGACGACTTCTGGTACCTGTGGCACCAGATGGTCAGCCAGCCCGGCGTCGTCGACCCGGCCGGGTATGACCTGATCACCGGCGTGCAGTCCCTGGAGGGGGGCAAGCAGGCGGTCGTCACCTTCGCCGAACCGTATCCGGCGTGGAAGGAATTGTTCAGCAACATCCTTCCGGCGCACATCGTCAAGGACGTGCCCGGCGGCTTCGCGGCGGGCCTGGCCCGGACGCTACCGGTCACGGGCGGGCAATTCCGGGTGGAAAGCATCGATCCGCAGCGCGACGAGATTCTGGTGGCCCGCAACGACCGCTACTGGGGGCCGCCGGCCAAACCCGCGCTCATTCTCTTCCGGCGCGCCGGTGCGCCGGCGGCGCTGGCCGACTCCGTGCGCAACGGCGACACCCAGGTGGCCCAGGTGCATGGCGGCTCGGCGGCCTTCGCGCAGCTGTCCGCCATTCCCGACGTCCGGACCGCCCGGATCGTGACGCCGCGGGTCATGCAGCTCACGCTGCGGGCCACCCAGCCCAAACTGGCTGACACACAAGTGCGTAAAGCGATCCTGGGGCTGCTCGATGTCGACCTGCTCGCCGCCGTGGGCGCGGGCAGCGACAACACCGTCACCCTGGACCAGGCCCAGATCCGTTCGCCGAGCGACCCGGGCTACGAGCCGACCGCGCCGCCGGCGATGACGACTCCGGCGGCGCTGGCGTTGCTGGAGGG
>DASTKA010000396.1:0-3930 GCA_035716165.1 Mycobacterium sp.
GGCAGGCGCAAGAAGAACAAAGCCGAAGAGCAGGTCGTGGCCAAGGTGCCCACCCACGCTCCCGGCGAGCACCCGATGTTCAAGGCGATGGCCGCCGGCTCCTCTGCGCAGGGGGACACCGACGACGAATCCGACGAGACCGCCGATGAGACGACCGACGAGCTCGACGAGAAGAAGACGGCCCGCGCCGGCGACGTCGCGGACACCGAGGACTTCGACGACACCGACGACGAGGACTCGGACGACGACTCTGACGACGACTCTGACGACGACGACTCTGACGACGACGACCTCGACGATGACGACGAGGACATCGACGACGAAGAGGACCTCGGCGACGATGATGAGGATCTCGAGCTCGACGACGACGACCTGGACACCGAGGACGACGACAGCGACGACACCGATAACGCGCAGGCTCAAGCTGGGGCAGACCAGGCCGGCCCGACGCGCCCCCGCCGCTGGCGCGCGGCCGGCCGGCCGGCCGGGCCGCCGATCCACTCGGACTGAGCCGGCTGGCCAGAAGGCGCCGGTCGCGTCCGGTTTGACCCTGTAGCCGCTGGTCACGTACCCTTGGACAGTTGTCGCCAGGCCGGGCGATTAAACTTTGGCCGGCGGCAGCGGGACTCCCGGGGAATCGGCGCAGGCCCGCAACCCAGACCCACCACGTGCACCGCGGCTGGTTCGCGCGCGACGCGCAGAGCAGCGGTTGGAAGAAGGAGCAGGAGCAACGATGGCGACCTACGCAATCGTGAAGACCGGCGGCAAGCAGTACAAGGTCGCCGTCGGGGACGTGGTCAAGGTCGAGAAGCTCGAATCCGAGCCCGGCTCGAACGTGTCGCTGCCCGTCGCCCTGGTGGTGGACGGCGCCAACGTGACCACCGACGCGGCCGCGCTCGCCAAGGTGGCGGTGACCGGCGAGGTGCTCGAGCACACAAAAGGCCCCAAGATCCGTATCCACAAGTTCAGGAACAAGACCGGCTACCACAAGCGTCAGGGACACCGTCAGCAGCTGACGGTCCTGAGGGTCACCGGAATCAAGTAGCGAAGGCGACAGAACATGGCACACAAGAAGGGCGCTTCCAGCTCGCGCAACGGTCGCGATTCCGCCGCGCAGCGGCTGGGCGTGAAGCGATTCGGCGGCCAGGTCGTCAAGGCGGGCGAGATCATCGTCCGGCAGCGCGGCACCAAGTTCCACCCGGGCGTGGGTGTCGGGCGCGGCGGGGACGACACGTTGTTCGCCAAGGAAGCCGGCGCCGTCGAGTTCGGGATCAAGCGCGGCCGCAAGACCGTCAACATCGTGGCCGCCGGACAAGCCACCGACTGACCGTGTTCCCGGGCCCAGCCCGGTGATTTCGGCGCCCGGTGGTAGGTGAGAGGACCCACGATGCCTCGGTTCGTCGACCGCGTCGTCATTCACGCGCGCGCCGGTTCTGGGGGGCACGGCTGCGCCTCGGTCCATCGCGAGAAGTTCAAGCCGCTCGGCGGCCCCGACGGTGGCAACGGCGGGCGCGGCGGCAGCATTGTGTTCGTCGTCGATCCGCAGGTGCACACCCTGCTCGACTTCCATTTCCATCCGCACGTCACCGCGCCATCGGGCAAGCAGGGGATGGGCAACAACCGTGACGGCGCCGCCGGCGCCGACCTGGAAGTCAAAGTGCCCGACGGCACCGTCGTCCTCGACGAGAAAGGTCGCCTGCTGGCCGACCTGGTAGGCGCGGGCACCCGCTTCGAAGCCGCCGCGGGTGGACGCGGTGGGCTGGGCAACGCCGCACTCGCGTCCCGGGCCCGCAAGGCTCCCGGCTTTGCGTTGCTGGGCGAGCAGGGCCAGACCCGCGACCTGACGCTGGAACTCAAGACCGTGGCCGACGCCGGCCTGATCGGTTTTCCGTCGGCAGGCAAATCGTCGCTGGTATCGACGATCTCGGCGGCCAAGCCCAAGATCGCGGATTACCCCTTCACCACGCTGGTTCCCAACCTGGGCGTGGTGTCGGCGGGTGAGCACACCTTCACCGTCGCCGATGTGCCCGGCCTGATCCCGGGTGCATCCGAGGGTCGCGGCCTGGGCCTGGACTTCCTGCGGCACATCGAGCGATGCGCCGTGCTGGTACATGTCGTCGACTGCGCCACCGCGGATCCCGGCCGTGACCCCATCTCCGATATCGATGCATTGGAGGCCGAACTCGCCGCGTATACGCCGACCCTGCAGGGGGATGCGGCGCTGGGTGATCTGACCGAACGGCCCCGCGCCGTGGTGCTCAACAAGATCGACGTGCCCGAGGCGCGCGAGCTCGCCGAGTTCGTCCGTGATGAGATCGCCCAGCGCGGTTGGCCGGTGTTCCTGGTGTCGACAGTGACGCGAGAAGGTTTGCAGCCGTTGATATTCGGGTTGTGGCAGATCATCTCTGACTATAAGGCCGCCCAGCCTGACATCGTTCCGCGGCGTCCGGTCATTCGTCCTGTTCCCATCGACGACAGCGGCTTCACTGTGGAGCCCGATCCGGGGCAACCCGGCGCTTTCGTGGTGAGCGGCGCCCGGCCCGAACGCTGGATCCGACAGACCAACTTCGACAACGACGAGGCCGTGGGATATCTCGCCGACCGCCTGGCGCGCCTCGGGGTCGAAGAGGAATTGCTGCGGCTGGGTGCGCAACCGGGCTGCGCAGTGACCATCGGAGACATGACGTTCGATTGGGAGCCGCAAACGCCCGCCGGACAACAGGTTGCGACGAATAGCCCGATGTCGGGTAGAGGAACCGATGCGCGGCTCGAGCGCACCGAGCGCGTCGGCGCCGCCGAACGCAAGTCCGCCCGGCGCCAGCGCCGCGAACGCCGTGAGGAGTCGTGAGCGCCGACCGCGATGCGGAGCTAGGAGGAGCGGCGCCCGTGAGTGAGCACCGCGATGTCATCCGCACTGCTCGGAGCCTGGTGGTCAAGGTGGGGACCAATGCCCTGACCACGCCGGCCGGGGTATTCGACGCCGGGCGGCTGGCCGGACTCGCCGACGCGATCGAAGCGCGGATGAAGGCCGGTACCGACGTCGTCATCGTCTCGTCCGGAGCCATCGCCGCCGGCATCGAGCCGCTCGGATTGTCCCGTCGCCCCAAGGATTTGGCCACCAAGCAGGCCGCTGCCAGTGTCGGCCAGGTCGCGCTGGTCAATTCGTGGAGCGCCGCGTTCGCCCGCTACGGCCGCACGGTCGGGCAGGTGCTGCTGAGCGCGCATGACATCTCGATGCGGGCTCAGCACACCAACGCCCAGCGCACGCTGGATCGGCTCCGCGCGCTGCACGCGGTGGCGATCGTCAACGAGAACGACACGGTGGCTACCAACGAGATCCGGTTCGGCGACAACGACCGGCTTTCGGCTTTGGTGGCTCATCTGGTCGGCGCCGAGGCCCTGGTGTTGCTGTCCGACATCGACGGGCTCTATGAGTCGGATCCGCGAAAGACCCCAGGCGCGAGGTTCATCGCTGAGGTGTCGAGCTCTACCGACCTCGTCGGTGTAACCGCCGGGCCCGGAAGCGATTTGGGCACCGGCGGGATGACCTCGAAGATGTCGTCGGCGCTGCTGGCCGCCGACGCCGGTGTGCCGGTGCTGCTGGCCGCGGCGGCCGATGCCGCGACCGCCCTCACCGACGCTTCGGTCGGGACGGTGTTCGCCGCGCGCCCGGTACGGATGTCGGCCCGGCGGTTCTGGGTGCGTTACGCCGCTGAGGCGGCCGGTGCGCTGACCCTGGACGAGGGCGCGGTGCGCGCCGTGGTGCGTCAACGTCGCTCGCTGCTGCCCGCCGGGATCACCGCGGTCTCCGGCCGGTTCTACGCCGGCGATGTCGTCGAATTGCGCGGTCCGGACGCGGTCATGGTGGCCCGCGGTGTGGTCGCCTACGATGCGACCGAACTGGCCACCATGATGGGCCGTTCGACCTCT
>DASTKA010000397.1:0-6494 GCA_035716165.1 Mycobacterium sp.
CAAGTCGCAATGGATCCGAAATGACGTCTCCTTCAATGAATTCGCGTCCTTCGTCGATCGGACCATCGCGGACGCCACCGAGCTCTTCGAGGAATTGAGCCCCACTGTCGAAATGCCCTCCGGGTCAATGCTGCGCGACGCCGGCTGAAGCGACGACGGTCTACCCAGCTGACGGGGCATCCGGGCCCGGCTCGCCCAACCTGGCGCGTATCGCGCCCCAAGGGTCGGCGTAGCGACCGGGCGCGTCCCGATAGGCCGCACGACGTTTGAGAAAACTCCGTGCCAGCGGCGCGATCAGCCGCATCGGGTAGCGCCGCCACCCTGCGGCAGCTCGCATCTCGGTGAGCATGTCCGGCCACGAGTGGTGCTGAAATCGCAGAACCTCTTGGGAGCGAACGGTGTCCATCCAATCCGTGATAAACCAGTCGTCGTCGCTGTCCGGATCGCCCGGTCGGCCCGCGGGCAAGACGTCGACCAGACCGCGCGCGGCCGCCAGCGCCTTGCCGACCTCCTCCTGCCGCAGCCGGTGCGACTCGTCACCGGCGATCAGCAGCGTCTCGCCGGCAACGTCGGCGGTGACCGCCGCGGCGAACGCGCGCGCGACATCGCGGACGTCAACGGTGTGGATGCGGCCGTCGGTCGGCAGGGCGCTTTCGAAGAACAACGCATCGGCACTGAACGGCATCGCGTCCGGGTCGACGCTCATCACCCCGGCCAGGCGCAAGATCACCCACTCGAGATCCGAGGATCGGATGTGGCGTTCCGCTTCGGCCTTGTGCGCGCCGTAGAGCTCGGTGGGGTTCATCGGGGATTCCGGGCGCAGCAGCTCGTGATGGCGGTGCGGGTTGCGCGCGCCGTACACGGCGTTGCTCGACGCCTGAATGAACCGCACCGGATGCGGTCGCGACTGAGCCGCGCGCAACAACGTGACCGTCGCGTCGACGTTGACGCGGCGTCCTAGCGTGCGCTGGCGATAAATCCCCGGCGGGATCACCGCGGCCAGGTGAACGATGGCCGTGGGTGACGTCTCGGCGAGCAGGCGATCGACCTGGGCCGGGTCGGTCAGATCCGCCCAGTACGCTTCGGCGCCGTCCGGCAGCGCGGCTTTGCGCTGAGCGGCAGTCCCGAGGTCGGCCGCGACCACTTGATGCCCCTCGGCAATCAGCCGCCGGACCGTTTGAGATCCGACGAGGCCGAAACCCCCGGTAACCAGAACCTTTTCGGACATGCTCCCCCACTAGGCGGTTGGCCTCAGCAAACGAATATGACATTCTCCTAAACGGAGAGTAGCATATGCTCGCCAGCAGCTCAGGTTTGAGACCGGCGTCACACCGGCAACAAACAGCAAAGTTCGCAGAACAAAAGTGGGGAGCCATGAAGGGCAACGGTGTGGACGCGGCGGACAACCACGAAACCGCCAAGTGGGATCCGGGCTTTACCGAACAGGTCGCCAAAGTGCTCGGGCCGGCCATCAAACGGTATTACCGGGCCGAGGTGCGAAACATCGGCAACGTCCCGTCGTCGGGCGGCGTCCTGGTGGTGTCCAACCACTCGGGCGGCATGCTGACTCCTGACGTGTTGATCTTCTCCCCCGCCTTCTATGAGAAGTTCGGTTATGACCGCCCGGTCTACACGCTGGGCCACTACGGCCTGTTCATCGGACCGTTGGACGGCTGGCTCCGGCGCCTCGGCGTCATCGAGGCCAGCCGCGAAAACGCCGCCACCGCCCTGCATTCCGGCGCGGTGGTGCTGGTGTTCCCCGGCGGCGACTACGACTCCTACCGACCGACCTTCAGTGCGAACACGATCGACTTCAACGGCCGCACCGGGTACGTGCGGACCGCAATCGAAGCCGGGGTGCCGATCGTCCCGACCGTGTCCATCGGCGCCCAGGAGACCCAGCTGTTCTTGACCCGCGGCAACTGGCTGGCGCGCAAGCTGGGGCTAAGCAAGGCGCGGATAGACATCCTGCCGATCAGCGTCGGGTTCCCGTTCGGGCTCAGCGTGATCTTCCCGCCCAACGTGCCCCTGCCGGCAAAGATCGTCACCGAGGTCCTCGAGCCGATCGACATCACCGCCCGGTTCGGCAAAAACCCCGACGTCGACGAGGTCGACGCCCACGTACGCGAGGTCATGGAAGCCGCGCTCAAGCGGCTGGCCGGGCAGCGCCGGTTGCCGATCCTGGGCTGACGGTGGCCGGGGCCGCGGGAGGTGGCGTGTGAAAAGACTCAACGGCATGGACGCGATGCTGCTCTACAGCGAGACGCCCAACCTGCACACGCACACCCTCAAGGTCGCCGTGATCGACCCCGCCGATTACGACGGCGAGTTCGGGTTCGACGCCTTCCGGCGCCACGTGCGTCGCCGCCTGCATCTGCTGGAACCGTTGCGCTACAAGCTCGTTGACATCCCGTGGCATCTGCATCACCCGATGTGGCAGGAGAACTGCGAGGTCGACCTCGACTATCACCTGCGCCGCGTACACATGCCCGCACCGGGCGGCCGGCGCGAGCTCGATCAGGTGATCGGCGAGGTGGCGTCCACGCCCCTGGACCGCAGCCGGCCGCTGTGGGAGTTTCATTTCGCCGAGGGGCTGGCCGGTGGTCGGTTCGCCCTGATCGGCAAGGTTCACCACGCGCTGGCCGACGGTGTCGCGTCGGTCAACCTGCTGGCCCGCGCGATGGACCTGCGCAACGGGCGCACCGACGAGCGCGACAACGACGCGGCCGGTGTCACAACGTCCAGTGCCGACCTGGTGCGCGCGGCGGCGCGCGACCACGTCCGGCAGATCGGCGAGCTGCCCGGGCTGCTCAAGGACGCGGCCGTCGGCATGGCGCGGGTGCGCCGACGGTCTCGCGAGCGCGGGGATCACCCCGATCTGGCCGCCCCGTTTGACGCACCGGCGACCTTCCTCAACCATGTCGTGTCGCCGCGGCGCTGGTTCGCCAGTGCCTCGTTGTCGCTGCCCGAGGTCAAGGCGACGGCGAAGGCGTTGGGCATCACGGTGAACGATGTAGTGCTGACGATGGCCGCCGGCGGGTTGCGCACGTTGTTGCTGGCCTATGACGGCGCCGCCGATCGCCCGATCATCGCCTCGGTGCCGACGGCTACGGACAAGTCGGACCGCATCACCGGCAATGAGATCAGCGGGCTGATGATCTCGCTGCCGGTGCATGTCGACGACCCCGTCGAACGGGCGCGACTGGTCGCGCTGGCCACCAAGATCGCCAAGGAAGACCACGAGGTTCTCGGGCCGGAGCTCTACGGGAAAATGATGGCCTACCTGCCGACGGCCTTCGCCCCCGCCGCGTTCCGATGGCTGGGCCGCCGCGACGCGCCGAACAAGCTGATGAACGTCGCGGTGTCCAGCGTGGTGGGGCCGCGCGAGCGGGGCCACTTCGGCGGCGCGGCCGTCAGCGAGATCTACTCCACCGGCGTGCTTTCTCCCGGCGCACCGGTCAACATCACCGTGTGGAGTTACGTCGACCGACTCGGCGTCGCGGTGCTCACCGACGACCGGACTTTCAACGACCCGCATGAGGCCACCGACGCCATCAGCGCGTCCTTTGCCGAATTACGCGACGCCGCAGGCGTTTCCGCTCAACCGGCGAGTACGCCGTCCAGCACCGAATAGAACAGCCCGAGACCGTCATCGGAAGGCCCGGTCAACGCCTCGATGGCGTGCTCGGGATGCGGCATGAGACCCACGACGCGGCCGTTGGCGGAACTCACCCCGGCGATGTCGTGCAGTGATCCGTTGGCGTTCTCGTGGTAACGGAACACGACCCGCCCCTCGCCCTCTAGCTCCTCGATGACGTCGGCGGGCGCCACGTAACGTCCCTCGCCGGATTTCAGCGGGACCAGCAGGTCGGCGTCGGGCTCGAAGCGCGACGTCCACGCCGTCGAGGTCGAGGCCACCCGCAACCACACGTCACGGCAGATGAAGTGCAGGCCCACGTTGCGCGTCAGAGCTCCGGGCAGCAGTCCCGCCTCGCAGAGCACCTGAAACCCGTTGCAAATGCCCAACACTGGCATCCCGCGCCGCGCTGCCTCCACCACCTCGGTCATCACCGGGGCGAACCTGGCGATCGCACCGGCCCGCAGGTAGTCGCCATAGGAGAACCCGCCGGGCACCACCACCGCGTCGACGCTCTTGAGATCCGCGTCGGCATGCCAAAGGTTGACCGGCTCGGCGCCGACGCGGCGCGCGGCACGGGCCGCGTCCACGTCATCAAGGGTGCCGGGAAAGGTGATGATCCCGATGCGTGCCGTCACTGCGGCTCCCGGCTGATGCTCCAGTCTTCGATCACGGTATTCGCCAGCAGCGATTCCGCTATCTCGGCGAGCGCCGAATCATCGACGCTGTCGTCGACTTCGAGTTCAAAGCGTTTGCCTTGCCGCACTTCCGAGATTCCCGGATGTCCGAGGCGACCCAGCGCGCCGACAATCGCTTGACCCTGCGGGTCGAGAATCTCCGCTTTGGGCATCACGCTCACGATCACCCGGGCCACCGGCGCTCCTCCTCAGTTGGCGTTTCGCGCCAACTCTACCGGCGAAAGCGCAGCTCGGGGTTAGGGGCACGAGGCGATGTAAGCCTCGCACAGGGGCGCGCTCATGGCGCTGAGCACCGGATCGTCCGCGATCGCAGGCCAGGACGCCTGCGGCGGCGCTGTCGACCAGAGCGTGACCTCGCTGATCGTGCTGCTGGCCGGCTGGGCGAACAGGTAGGTGTGCATCACCACCGGGCCGCTGATCACGGCGGCCATTCGGTTCACTTCATCGCTGGTCAGCGACGGTGATTGAAGCGGCGCACGCTGCTGGCAGGCCCGCAGCGCGGCGACGGCATTACTGAACACCGTGGCCGCTGTCGCGCCACCGCTGGCCGTGTCGCCACGCCAGTGCAGGACCTGCGCCTGCAGTTGCCACTGCCCGTCGGGATGCTGAACCGTCGAGCGAGCCGCGACGGCCGAGTCGCGGGGGTCCTGCGGTATCGGCGGCGCCGCGCACAGCTCCTCGAACCGGAAACGCGGCCCGGGCGCCGAACCGGTCGTCTGCACCGCCTGGCCGGCCAGCGCAGGCCAGTGATACACCGCGTCCAGCGGCACGGCATGCTGATCCATCCAGGCGGTGTTTGGGATCCGGTCGCACAGCCCCGGGCACGTCTCCGGTTCGGCGTGCGCGGGTAGGGCGATAACCAGAGCAATCACGAAACTGCCGGCGACCAGCATCCTGGCCACGATCACGCGTATAGGCAGCTTGTCCATCAAGGCACAATCGTAGATATGCAACTGACGCATTTCGGCCATTCGTGCCTACTCGCCGAATTCGACCACACCCGCGTGCTCTTCGACCCCGGCACCTTCTCGCACGGCTTCGAGGGCATCACCGGCTTGACCGCCGTCTTGATCACCCATCAGCACCCCGACCATGTCGACGCCAAACGGCTGCCAGCATTGCTCGAGGGTAACCCGGATGCGGCGCTCTACGCGGACCCGCAGACCACCGCGCAACTGGGTGCTCCCTGCCGGGAGGTCCACGTGGGTGACGAGCTGCAAATCGGTGAACTGACGGTTCGCGCCGTCGGTGGCAAGCACGCGGTCATCCACCCGGAAATCCCTGTGATAGAGAACATTTCATTTCTGGTGGGCGATGGCGGCCATCCTGCCCGGCTGATGCATCCCGGTGACGCGCTGTTCGTGCCCGACGAGCCGGTGGACGTCTTGGCCACGCCGGCGGCCGCGCCGTGGATGAAGGTGTCCGAGGCGGTCGATTACCTGCGCGCGGTGGCACCGCAGCGTGCCGTACCCATCCACCAGGGAATCATCGCCCCGGACGCGCGGGGCATCTACTACGGACGGCTCACCGAGATGACCAGCACCGACTTCCAGGTGCTGCCCGAAGAGGACGCCGTCACCTTCTAACCGCGAGCGTTTAACCGCGAGCAGACGCAAAATCGCACGATCGCATACCAAACGGTGCGATTTTGCGTCTGCTCGCGCCGAATGCCCGCGGGCTAGGTGATGTCATCGCCGGCGCCACGGCCGGCGGCGCGGCCCGAGAAGATGCAGCCGCCCAGAAACGTGCCTTCCAGGGCGCGGTAGCCATGCACACCACCGCCCCCGAATCCGGCCACCTCGCCGGCCGCGTACAGACCGGTGAGCGGCGTGCCGTCGGCCTTCAGCACCCGTGAGGCGAGGTCGGTTTCGATGCCGCCCAACGTCTTTCGGGTCAGAATATGCAGCTTGACCGCGATCATGGGCCCCGCCTTCGGATCGGTCAGCCGATGGGGCGCCACCACCCGGCCCAGCCGATCGCCCAGATAGTTTCGGGCCGCACGGATCGCCGTGATCTGTCCGTCCTTGCTGAACTTGTTCGCGACCTCGCGGTCGCGGGCGGTGACCTCGGCCTCCACCGTGGCGTAGTCCAGCGGCTGCACGTCGGGCAGCTTGTTCATCGCGTTCACCAAGTCGCGCAACGAGTTCGCGCTGACGAAG
>DASTKA010000398.1:0-6017 GCA_035716165.1 Mycobacterium sp.
TCGGCCGCGGCCAGAAGCGCCGGATGATCGCGCAACCGTAGATCGCGGCGAAACCACAAGACCGTCGGCATGATTCGATATCTCCTTATCGGTTCAGTCGCCAGATGTGGGTGGACAGGATGGTCGCAAAGCCACACCACAGCGCGTAGGGCAGTAACGCCAGCCCGCCGCGCGGCGTGGCGTGGGCGGCGCGCCTGACCAGATCGGCACTGCTGGCCGTCAGCGCCGCCGCACCGACCGCGGAGGCGCCGAGCTTGTGATACCGAAAGAACAGCCAGCTCCATCCGGCGTTGAGCAGCAGGTTCACCGTCAGCGCTACGGCGTAGCCGCGTGCCTTGTCATGCTGCCCGGTAGCGCGAAACCGGTCGATGGTCACCGCCGAGGTGGCCGCGATGTCACCGTAGAGCGTGGTCCACACCGTGGGGAAAGCCGCCCGCGGTGGCTGATAGGTAGGCTTGCGAAGCCGCGAGTACCAGCGGGACATGGCGTTTCCGCTGGCAATGCTTCCCGCCACGGCGGTTGCGGCGACGGCCAGGCTGGTCGCGGCCAGGGTGGACCTGTTCACGGCGTGCTCCGTTCTGGTTGTTTCCGGTCTATCTGTCGCTCAACGGGTTTGGTGCAGCCCGGGTCGGACGGCCACCAGATCCGGTCGCCGATGAGGGCGAACAATGCCGGGATGACCAGCGTGCGCACCACGAAGGTGTCGAGCAGGATTCCCAGGCCGACGATGATCCCCAGTTGGGTCAACACGATCAACGGCAGCACCCCGAGGACGCAGAAGACGGCCGCCAAAACTATTCCCGCGCTGGTGATTACGCCACCGGTGGCCGACACCGCGCGCACCATCGGATCGCGGGCGCGGCGCCGCGCGGCTTCCTCGCGGGCCCGGGTGACCAAAAAGATCGTGTAGTCCACACCGAGGGCCGCCAAAAACAAGAAGGCGAACAACGGGGTGGTGTTGTCCAACGCCGGGAAGCCGAAGATGTGCAGGCTCGCCCAGGCGCCCATGCCCAGCGCGGCCAGAGCGCCCAGGATCGTCGCGGCGAGCAGGGTCGGTGGTGCAAGGGCCGACCGCAGCAACAGGTAGAGCACGACCAGGATGACGGCCAAGATCGCAGGGATCAGCAGCAGCCGGTCATGCGTGGCCGCATCACGAATATCCAGGGCCTGCGCATCGGGCCCGCCCACCAGCGCGCCGGGGTCGGCGGCCCGTGTCGAATCCCGCAGCGCGGCAACGGTGTCGAACGCCCGCTTTGACGACGGCGGCGCGTCGGTCACCACCGACCACTTCGTCAGCCCCGATCCCGATCGGCCGGACTCCGTCACCGAGACGACGCCGGGCGTGGACCTGATTGCCTGCCACACGGCCGGCGCATGATCGCTGGCGCCGATCACCAGCGTCGGGTTGGCCAGGCCGGCCGGAAAATGTTCGGCCACAACGTGATAACCGGACACCGAGTCCGCGCGCACGCGGAACTGTTCGGTCTGCGACAAACCGATTCGGGTCCCCAGTAAGCCGGTGCCAAGGGCCGCCAACGCCGCGATCGCGACCACCGCGACCACCGCGGGACGCCCGTGCACCCATTCCGCGACGCGACGCCACGCGCCGGAGTCGAGGGTTTCGTCGTCGCCGGAGTGCGGGACGAACGGCCAGAACAGTCGGCGGCCGCACGTCGCCAGCAGCGGCGGCAGGATCACCAGCACCGAAATCGCCGCGATCACAAGGCCGCACGCGGCGAGCGCCCCGAGGCTGCGGGTGCTCGGGGTGGACGCGAACAGCAGGGTGAGCAACGCCAGCACCACGGTGGCGTTGCTGGCGGCGATGGCCGGGCCCGCCCTCCGCACGGCCTGGCGCAAGGCGGCGCGGTGCCCGGAATGGCGCCGCAGCTCTTGGCGATACCGCGAAATCAACAGCAGCGCGTAGTTGGTGCCCGCGCCGAAAACCAGCACGCTGGTGATCCCGGAGGTGGCGCCGTCGAAGCTCAGCCCGGTCAGCGACGCCACCGCCGTGCCGACCGCGTTGGCCACGCGATCGGCGAATCCGACCACGAGCAGCGGCACCAGCCATAGCACCGGGGAGCGGTAGGTGGCGATCAGCAGCAGCGCCACCACCGCCGTCGTCACCGCAAGCAGGGTGATGTTCGCGTTTGTGAAGGCGCCGGCGATGTCCGCGCCGAACGCCGGCCCGCCCGTCACGTGCACCTGCAACTGCGCGGGCAGACCATCAGTCGCGGCGTTGCGCAGCGTGCCGACGGTGTCAGCCAGGGCAAGCCCCGAAAGGTAGGGGTTGATGGGCACGATGGCCAGGACGGCCCGTCCGTCCTTGGACGACACCAGCGGTGCCGGCGTCGTGTGCGTGCCGGGCTGCGCAACCGCCTGCACCCGATCGCGAACGGCTCGGGCGGCGGCGTCATCGGGCGCGACCAGTTCTCCACCGTCGGTACGGCTGACCACCACGATCAGTGGGGCCTTGTCACCGCCGGGAAACTGCCTGGCCAGGGCGTCGACCCGGGCGGATTGGGCACTGGCCGGCACGGATTGCGGGGACTGGCCCGCGGCGGCATTGTCACCGATGAGGATCGTCAAGCCGACACCCACTACCACCGCGACCACGGCGAGCAGCCATGAACGCCGGCCGGTCACCGCGGCGGCCAGGGAATCCCACACCACGTTTACAACCCTTTCAGTTTGTTAAACATTAATCAACTGAAACGACGGATCGCCATGCGAGAGCACCGGCGGTAGGCAGGAGGAGGCACTATGGACAGTATGGATGCGGGGCGGGGGACAGTGTCGGACGCGAGGGGGCACCTCCGATGACCGCTGACCGCGGCGAGATGAAGAGCCGCAAGCGGCGCCACATCGATGTCTGTTTGAGCGAGCCGGTCGGCTACGACGGCGTCACCACCGGATTGGACCGCTATGAATTGCCCTACAACGCGCTGACCCAGACCAACCTGGACGATATCGATTTGTCCACCGACTTTTTCGGCGCCCACTTGCACTCTCCGATACTCATCGGAGCGATGACCGGGGGCGCCGAGCTGTCCGGGACGATCAACCGCAATTTGGCGGCAGCGGCGCAACAGCTGGGCGTGGGCATGATGCTGGGCTCGCAGCGGATCATGTTGGACAGTGCGCTGGGGGAGCGCGCGGCGGACAGCTTCACGGTGCGTGATGTCGCCCCGGATGTCCTGCTGTTCGGCAACATCGGCTTGGCCCAACTGACGAAGACCGCCGCAACGGATCTGGCCAAGGCCCTCGACCGGGTGGGCGCCGATGCGCTTGCCGTGCATACCAATCCGCTTCAGGAGGCGATGCAACACAACGGGGACACCGACTTCTCCGGGTCGCTGAGCAGCCTGCGTGAGGCCGCCGACATCGTCAACTATCCGGTGCTGCTCAAGGAGGTTGGGCACGGGATCGGTCGTGCGGCCGCCGCGGAGCTCGTCGGGGGAGAGGGCGAATTGCCGGTGGCCGGAATCGACGTCGCGGGTGCCGGTGGCACGTCATGGTCGCGGGTCGAGCAGTTCGTGCGGTACGGCGAACTGCGCTATCCGCATCTGGCTGACTGGGGTATCCCGACCGCCCGCGCCATCGTGGAGGTGCGTGAGGTGCTCCCGGCGATCCCGCTGGTGGCCTCCGGTGGTATCCGTACCGGAATGGATGCGGCCAAGGCCATCGCGCTGGGCGCCGACGTCGTGGCGGTGGCGCGACCGCTGTTGCCCGCGGCGATCGAATCGACTGCCGCCGTTGTCGATTGGCTGCAGCCGTTCATCGACGAGCTGCGCATCTGCCTGCACGGCTGTGGTGTCGCGAACCTGGCGGACCTGCGCGCTGTCGATCTCATCGGCGGGGCCTAGGTCGGCGCGACGTGGCGGTCATCTTGGCGTACGGCTCGCCGGCCCTCGGGCATCTGCTGCCGACCGGGGCGCTGCTCGCCGAGCTGGCCCGGCGCGGCCATGACGTGCACCTGCGCACCATGTCGGCCGGAGTTTCGACGATGCGATCGGTCGGCGTGCACGCCGAACCGGTCGACACCGACATCGAGGGCATCGCCGGGAATGACTGGCAGCAGCGAAACGCCCTGGGAGTGTTGAGATCGTCGATCGACGTGCTGTGCCGGCGGGCGGTGCTGGAAGTCGACGACTTTCGGCGTGCGGTAGATGCCATCCGGCCGGATGCGGTCATCGTTGATGCGAACTGCTGGGGTGCCTTATCGGCCGCAGACGCCGGAAGCCTTCCGTGGCTGCTGTTCTCACCGTTCACCCCGTACCTGCGGTCCCGCGGCGTGCCACCCTTCGGTCCCGGTTTTCGTCCGCTACCGGGCATTGCCGGTGACCTCCGTGACGCCACGGTGCGACCGATCGTCAGGCGTGTGTTCGACCGGCCAATGTTGCCCCGCATCAACGCCATTCGTGCCCAGCTCGGCGTGCCAACGGTCACGTCGGTCGACGCCTTCATGCGGCGCGCGCCCCTGGTGTTAGCCGTCGGCGGTGAGCCGTTCGAGTACCCACACCCCGGATGGTCCGGCGTGGTGCACCACATCGGTGCCTGCGCATTCGAACCCACCAGGGGGCCGACACCGGAATGGATCGACGCCATCGATCGGCCGATGGTGCTGGTCAACACCTCCTCACTCCGGCAGGGTGACGAGGCCCTGGGGCGAACCGCGTTGCACGCGCTGGCCGACGAGGACGTTCATGTGGTGGCGACGTTCCCGGCCGGCATACCAGCTGATCTGCCGCGACCCGAGAATGCGACCGTGTGCCGGTATGTGCCGCACGCGGCCGTACTCGACAAGGCCAGCTGCGCCATCACGCACGGGGGAATGGGCACGACGCTGAAAGCACTCGATCGCGGCGTACCGGTCTGCGTGGTGCCCTTCGCGCGCGACCAGGCCGAGGTCGCCCGGCGGGTGGAGATTGCCCGCTGTGGTACCCGCCTGACCGCGAAGAGGCTCACTCCGGCGCGGCTGAGGGCCAAGGTGCGCAAGGCGATGACGATGGTCGACGGCGCGCACCGGGTGGCCGCGGGATTCGCCGCAACGGGAGGTGTCGGCCGCGGCGCCGACCTGATCGAGCAGCGGCTACTGGGCTGCGCCGCCGAGCGGCCGGTGCACTAGTTGGAAGCGCCGCCGGCTCGGGCTGGACTGCGACGGCCTTTCGCCGTCGCGCGCTTCGGTTCCTCGGCCGCTGGAGTTTTGGAACTCGATGCGGCCAGTCGTGATTCGAAGCCGGCCATCGCCTCGATCATCGCCGTGAACACCCGATGTGCCGCAGCCAGGTCGCGGTCGGGAATGTCGGCGAGCGCGGTATGTAGCTCGGCGCCAAGGGGAGTGAAAAACGCGCGGGCCAGTGCCATGCCGGGTTTCTCGTAGCGCAGCAGGGTCTTGCGCCGGTCCTGTGGATCGGGTTCGCGCCGCAGGTGACCGGCGTCGATCATGCGATCGACGAGATAGGTGATCGCGGCGGGTGAGACGTCCATGCGCCGGCGCAACTGTGCGGCGGTCAACGGCTCGCCGGCGGTTTCGGCGACCATGATGTGCAGCAACGCGTGGAAGTCGGTGCCGCTGACATCGTTTTGCCGGGCAAAGTGCCGCCCGATGCGGTCGGATTGCGCAGTGATCGCGCGCATATCGGCCGACATCAATTTCTCGAGTTCGGCTCGGTCTACTCGCCGGTCAGCGGCGGAGCGCTTGGTCACTTACCCGCATCCTTCTTGCAAGATATGCCAGCCAGCGTATCGTCCGACGGCTGTCCGCAGCCGGCGAAACGCACGGGCGTTCGTCCTTTGTCCCCGGTGCGATCGGTGGCCATCAGCGTACGGCACCGCCGACGAGTCGCGTCGCGGCGGTTCAGCCACAACGACGGGGCGATATCAGGACTTCGCGGGGTCGTGGCCCCAGTTCATCAAGGAGTACCGCCACGGGCTCTCGCCTATGTCGCCGTGGGGGCGTTGCGCCAGGTGGCGCTTGGCGTAGCCGACAACCTTTCGCATGTGCGCATAATCGGCAT
>DASTKA010000399.1:0-5323 GCA_035716165.1 Mycobacterium sp.
GGTCGGCGCCGTCGCGATGGGCCGGGTGCTGACGCTGATCATCGCGCCGGACAGCGAGGAGATCTTCGAAGAGTCGCTGAAGGCGGCCAACAACGCCAGCCACGAGCACCCCAGCCGGATCATCGTGACGATGCGGGGCAACCCGTATGCGGACAAGCCACGCCTGGATGCGCAGTTGCGCGCCGGCGGCGACACCGGCGCCAGCGAAGTCGTGGTGCTGCGGCTGTCCGGGGCGCTGTCCGGCCACGCCGCCAGCGTGGTCACCCCGTTCCTGCTGCCCGACATTCCGGTGGTGGTCTGGTGGCCGGATGTCGCGCCGGCGGTCCCCGCGCAAGACCCCTTGGGGCGGTTGGCGATTCGGCGCATCACCGACGCGACCAACGGCGTGGACCCACTGGCGGCCATCAAGAGCCGGCTGCCGGGATACACCGCGGGCGACACCGACCTCGCCTGGGCGCGCATCACCTATTGGCGCGCGCTGCTCACCTCGGCCGTCGACCTGACACCGCACGAGCCGATCGAGTCGGCGCTGGTGTCCGGTCTGGCGAACGAGCCGGCCCTCGACGTTTTGGCCGGCTGGCTGGCCAGCCGGATCGACGGCCCGGTGCGCCGGGCGGTCGGTGAGCTCAAGGTCGAACTGGAGCGCAAGAGCGAGACCATCGTCTTGAGCCGGCCGCAGAACGGCAGGACGGCGACGCTGAGCCGGACGTCCCGGCCGGACGCCCTACTCCCCTTGGCGCGCAGGGAAACCGGTGAGTGCCTCGCCGAAGACCTGCGTCGCCTGGATCCCGACGAGATTTATCATTCAGCGCTGGAAGGCATCGAGAAAGTGCAATACGCGTGAGCACCAGCATCGAAATTTTCCCGGATAGCCAAGCCCTGGTCGAAGCCGCCGCCGCGCGACTGACCGATACCATCGCGCGCGCCGTGGCGGCCCGCGGCCGAGCGCTGGTGGTGCTGACCGGCGGCGGCAACGGCATCGGGCTGCTGCGGTCGCTGGTCGGTCGTGAGATCGACTGGGCTCGCGTGCATCTGTTCTGGGGCGACGAACGCTACGTCCCCGAGGACGACGACGAGCGCAACGACAAACAAGCACGGGCCGCGCTGCTCTCCCACGTCGACATCCCGTCCAGCCAGGTGCATCCGATGCCGGCCAGCGACGGGGAATTCGGCAACGATCTGGCCGCGGCGGCGCTGGCCTACGAGCAGTTGCTGGCCGCGAACGCGGCACCCGGTGAGCCGGTTCCGAATTTCGACGTGCACCTGCTCGGCATGGGCCCCGAGGGACACATCAACTCGCTGTTCCCCGACACCCCGGCCGTCCTGGAAACCACGCGCATGGTGGTGCCGGTCGACGACTCCCCCAAGCCCCCGCCGCAACGAATCACCTTGACGCTGCCCGCCATTGCGCGTTCTCGCGAAGTCTGGCTGCTGGTGTCCGGCGGCGACAAGGCCGACGCGGTCGCCGCCGCCGTCGGCGGCGCCCCACCGGTCTCGGTGCCTGCCGCCGGGGCGGTCGGGCTGGACACCACGCTATGGCTCCTCGACGAGGACGCCGCGGCCAAGCTGCCGTCGCGGACCGCAGAGCAAAGCTAGCGCTTTCGAGGTCGTACACGCCTCCGGGCTCGCATCCGCCCCGGGCCGGGTCATAATGACGGTCATGGCAGACCGAACCGTGCGCGGGGGGCAAGAGCGAAGCCGGATCAAGACGCTCACCCAGGCCGCGTTGAACGCCGACAAAACCGTGGAGCAGGTCGAAGACGTCCTCGACGGGTTGAGCACCACCATGAAGGAACTCAGCAGTTCCCTGTCCAGCCTGAACGCCACGGTGGAACGCCTGGAAACCGGCCTGGACCACCTGGACGGCACCATGGCCAGCCTGGACGATCTGGCCAAGCGGT
Source organism: Mycobacterium sp. (assembly GCA_035716165.1). GTDB lineage: Bacteria > Actinomycetota > Actinomycetes > Mycobacteriales > Mycobacteriaceae > Mycobacterium. The sequence goes on from DASTKA010000399.1 coordinate 1,902, forward strand.
TGATCGCGCTGGTCGAGCCGGTCGAAGCCATCGTCGCGCGGGTCGACGACATGGTGCGGGTGGGCGAGACCATGATCTCTCCGCTGGCGATCACCGAGCACGCGGTGCGCGGCCTGGTGGACAGGCTGCGCAACCGGACCGTGCAGTAGGCGCGACTTCCGATGGCCACGTTGCTGCTGCACCATCCGGCCTTCGCGGACCATCGGACCGCTCCCGGTCACCCGGAGCGGCCCGACCGCTACCGCGCGGTGGCGGCGGCGCTGAGCCGGCCGGAATTCGACACCCTGGTGCGTGAGGAGGCCGAGCCGGCCGACCTCGCGGCGACGCGCTATGTGCACTCCAATCGCTATGTGGACGCGCTGGAAGCCGCGCGACCGGAGGACGGTTACGTCTACCTCGACGGCGGCGACACCATGATGGAACCGTCGACCTGGCAGACCGCGCTGCGCGGGGTGGGCGCCACGCTGCAGGCCGTGGACAGGGTGCTGGCCGGCGACGCGCAGAACGCGTTCGTCGCGTGTCGGCCGCCGGGCCATCACGCGGAGACCGAGCGCGCCATGGGCTTCTGCCTGTTCAACAACATCAGCATCGGCGCGCGTCATGCGCAGCGCAAACATGGCCTGATGCGGGTCGCCATCGTCGATTTCGACGTCCACCACGGCAATGGCACCCAGCAGATCTTCTACTCCGACCCGAGTGTGCTCTATGCGTCCACGCATCAGATGCCGCTGTTTCCCGGGACCGGTGCGGTACGAGAGACCGGTGTCGGCAACATCTTCAATGCGCCGCTGGCGCCCGGCGACGGCGGAACCGAACTGCGGGCGGCCTTTCAGGATCGGATAATGCCCGCGCTGCAAGCCTTTTCACCCGAGTTGATCATAGTGTCAGCCGGTTTCGACGCCCACGAGCGTGATCCGCTCGGCTCACTGAGGATGACGGCCGCCGACTTCGCCTGGGTCACCCGGGAATTGATGGCGTCGGCCGAGAAGTTGTGCGACGGCCGGTTGGTGGCGGTGCTCGAAGGCGGTTATGACCTGCAAGGCCTCGCCGATTCGGTCACCGCGCACGTCGGCGAGTTGTTGAAGGGCTGAACCGACTCGCCTGGCCCGCAAGGCCGACCGTGCGATGCGGGCGGGTCGCCCCGGTGACCGATTCGCGGGTGTCAGCCGCTGTTTCGCAGCGCGCTGGCCAGCCCGTTCATCGTCAGCAAAATGCCGCGCTGCACCAATTCGTCGTCGTCGCCGGAACGGTAGCGGCGCAGCAACTCCACCTGCAGGTGGTTGAGCGGCTCGAGATAGGGGAAGCGGTTGAACACCGAACGCGCCAGCGCCGGATTGTCGGCGAGCAGGTTGTCCTGACCGGTGATGAGCTTGTGCATGGCGATGGTTCGCCGGTGCTCGTCGACGATCTTGTCGAACACCCGGTGCCGCAATTCCTCGTCTTCCACCAGTTCGGCGTAGCGCGCCGCCAGGCCGAGGTCGCTCTTGGCCAGCACCTGAGCGAGGTTGGACAGCACGCTGCGGAAAAACGGCCAGCGCTGGTACAAGTCGTGCAGGACGTCCACCCGCTCGGTTTCGCTTTCCGGGCCCGCCGCGATCCACTGCTCGAATGCCGACCCCGTGCCGTACCAGCCGGGCAGCATGACGCGCGACTGGCTCCACGCCAGCACCCACGGGATGGCACGCAGGTCGGAGATGGACTGGGTGGGCTTGCGTGAGGTGGGCCGGCTGCCGATGTTCAGCGAGCCGATCTCGCTGACCGGGGTGGAGGCCATGAAGTAGTCGACGAAACCCGGTGTGTCATGCACCAATTCGGCGTAGGCGCGCTGCGCCAGCACCGCCACTTCGTCGAGCACCGCATACGCGGGTTCCGCCCCGTCGCCCAGCCCCTCCACGTCCAGCAGTGTGGATTCCAGCGTGGCCGCCAACAGGCTCTCCAGATTGCGTTGCGCCGATTGAGGTTCGGCGTACTTGGCGGCGATCACCTCGCCCTGCTCGGTGAGCCGCAGCGATCCGTTCACCGCGCCCGGTGGCTGCGCCAGGATGGCCTCGTAGCTCGGGCCGCCGCCGCGGCCGACCGTGCCGCCGCGACCGTGGAAGAGCCGCAACCGGATTCCGGTTTTGCGGGCCACTTCGACCAGGGCCAGCTCGGCCCGGTACACCGCCCAGCTGGAGGCCAGATAGCCGCCGTCCTTGTTGGAGTCGGAATACCCGAGCATCACTTCCTGGCTGTCGTCGCGCGCGGCCACCAGCGCGCGGTAGATCGGGAGTTCGAGCATCGCGTGCAGGATCGTGGCGCCGTTGTGCAGATCGTCGATGGTTTCGAACAGCGGTGAGATGCCCACCGGGCAGTACGGGGCAACCCCGGACACGTCGATCAGGCCTGCCTCTTTGAGCAGGATCGCGGCCTCGAGGACGTCGGAGACCGAACGGCACATGGAGATCACGTAATTGGGCACGGCCGCCGGCCCGTAGCGCTCGATGGCGTGCGCGGCGGCGCGCACCACGCCCAGCTCTTTGTGGGCCAGCTCGGACAGTTCCGCGCGGTCGCCGACCAGCGGCCGGCGGGTGGCCAGCTCGGCGGCCAAGAGCTCGACCCGCTCGTCTTCGGGCAGCGAACAGTAGTCCGGATGCACCCCGGACCATGCCAGCAGCTCGGCGACCACTTCCTCGTGCACGTCGGAGTTTTGCCGCATATCCAGGCCGCACAGGTGAAATCCGAACACCCGCACGCCTTCTCGCAGCAGCGCCACGCGATCGTCGGCCAGCAGCGCGCTGCCGTGTGCGCGCAGCGACGCATCGATGGTGTCCAGGTCGGCCTGCAGTTCGGCCGGGGCGGTGTATGGCGGCAACCCCAGGTCCAGCTCGTGCTGCGGCCGCCGGTCCAGGATCTGCGCACTGGTCGTGGTGAGCCGGGCGCGGATCACCCGCACCGCGCGCCGGTACGGTTCGTCGGCGCGGGCCTTCTCCTCGCAGCCCTCGGCCAGTTCGGTCAGCTCGGGGGTGACCGCGACCAGCCGTGCCGACATGGACAGCTCCTGTTCCAGGGCGGTCAATTCGGCCAGGTAGTGCGCCAGCGCGGTGAACGCGGCGTTGCCCGTGGCCTGGCGAACCACCTCGGCGGTCACGTTCGGATTGCCGTCGCGGTCCCCGCCGATCCAGGAACCGGGCTGCAGCATCGGCTGGTTCAGCAGGTCGGCGTCGGGCCAGCGCGTCCGCAGGGCTTCGCGCACCTCGGCGTTGACCTGCGGGACCACTTTGAAGAAGGCGGCGGCGTAATACCGCAGCCCTACCTCGATCTCATCGGTGATCTGCAACCGGGACAACCGGATCAGCGCGGTCTGCCACAGCGTGAGGACCTGGCGGCGCAACTCGTGTTCGACGTTGCGGCCGTCGTCGGTTTCTTCATGCCCCCCGGCATGC
>DASTKA010000400.1:0-3925 GCA_035716165.1 Mycobacterium sp.
CACCGGGGTCGCCACCGGAATGGCGCCGCCGAGCATGCACCCCCTGATCACCGAGCGGCGTCCCGACCTGGTGCCCATCTTTCTCAACGCGCTGCCCGCAACGCTCATCGAAGCCTCCGATGTGAGCAACGCTGTGCTGTACCTCATTTCCGACGAATCCCGTTATGTCACAGGACTGGAACTGAAAGTCGACGCCGGTGTCACCATCCGATGACGCTCCGATGAGCGACGGCGCGCGACGTGAACGCGGGCTGCGCACCTTCGCCGAGGTGATGACGATCGACCCGCCCGATGACGTCAGCCCGTTCGCGGGCGGACTGATCGACTTCGTCTTCGGCGAGATCTGGCCCCGACCGGGGCTCAGCCGCCGCGATCGGCGGTTCGTCACGCTGGCCTGTGTCGCCGCCGCCGACGCGCAGGCCCCGCTGGAGCAGCACGTTTACGCCGCACTCAACAGCGGCGACCTCAGCATCACCGAAATGCGGGAAACCGTCTTACATTTCGCCGTCTACGCCGGCTGGCCGAAGGCCTCCCGATTCAACATCGCCGTGGACCTGCAATGGGCCAGGATCGCCGAGGCGCGCGGCGAACCGCCCACTCCCCCGGAACCGTTGCTGCCGCTGGCCACCGCCAGCGACCCGGAGCAGCGGCTGCAGGGGGGCGAGGAATCATTCAAGAAGATCAACTGCCTGCCGTTCGCGCCGATGCGGGACAACCCGTACTCGGGTGCGGGGATCCTGAACTTCGTCTTCGGCGAGATGTGGCTGCGTCCCGGGCTGGGCATGAAGGAACGCCGCCTGCTCACCGTTGCCTGCGTTGCCTTCCAAGATGCCGAAATCCCAATCATGTCGCATGTTTACGCGGCGTTGAAGAGTGGCGACGTGTCGTTCGCGGAGATGGACGAACTCGCGCTGCATTTCGCGGCGTACTACGGCTGCGCCAAGGCGGACTACCTCAACCACGTGATCGCAGAGCAGAAACAACGGGTGACCGCGGAGAGCCAGGTCGATCTGACGCGCTGAGGTTCGCGCATCACCGCGGGACTTGGGAGCCGCCGGTGCGTCGGGCATGCTGGCGGTATGCATGTGATCAATGGAGTCCGTGACCCGGCGGCAAGCTTCCCCCTGGACACCGCGGCGGACGACGCCGGCGAGCGCCGGCAGGCCAATCGCGCCATCGCCGTCAGCGCGGTCGGACTGGCGCTGACCGGGCTGGTCGAGTTGGTGATCGCGCTGCTGTCCGGCTCGGTGGCGCTGCTGGGCGATGCGCTGCACAACCTGTCGGACGTCTCCACCAGCGCCCTGGTGTTCATCGGTTTCCGCGCGTCGCGCAAGCTTCCCACCGAGCGGTATCCCTACGGCTACGAACGCGCGGAGGACCTCGCCGGCGTCGGGGTGGCCCTGGTGATTTGGGGCAGCGCCGTCGTCGCCGGTTTCGAGAGCGTCAGCAAGCTGCTTCGCCACGGCGGCACCGGTCACGTCGGGTGGGGAATCGGCGCGGCGGTCGTCGGCGTGGTGGGAAACCAGCTGGTGGCCCGCTACAAACTGGTGGTGGGCAGGCGAATTCGGTCAGCGACCCTGGTGGCCGACGCCAAGCATTCCTGGCTGGACGCGTTGTCGTCGGGCGGCGCGATGCTCGGGCTGATTGGCGTTGCGCTGGGCTGGGGCTGGGCCGACGCGGTCGCCGGGATCGTCGTCACCGGGTTCATCTGCCACGTCGGCTGGGAGGTGACCGCCGGTATCGCGCATCGCCTGCTCGACGGCGTCGACCCCGACATCATCACCACCGCCGAGGCCGTCGCCGCCTCGGTCCCCGGTGTGACACATGCGCACGCCCGGGCCAGGTGGACCGGCCGGACCCTGCGCGTGGAGGTGGAAGGGTTTTTGAACGCCGACACTGCGCTGGCGGCCGCCGACCAGATCGGTCGCAGCGTCGCGGCGGCGCTGACGCCACAGATTCCGGAGATGCAGAGCTTCACGTGGACGGCGCGAGCCGCCTGAGGTGATCGGACCTCAGCGGCGGAATCGCTCGCGCAATTGCGGGTCGTTCTCCCACCAGAGTCCCGATGCCGCCGGGGTTTCGCCCCCGGCCCCTTCCTCGCCGCTGTGCGCCTTCGCCTCGGCCTCGTCCAACTCGGCGTCGACGGCGACCGCGTGCGCCTTCTCGTCGCGGGACAGCGCGCGCATCAGCAGCAGCACGAACGGCCACCCCACCAGATCACCGAGGATCCACAGGACGCCGGCGCCGATCGTCTGGTCGAGCCGCGGGTCGGGCCCCCAAGACCGTTGCAGCCCAGCGTAATACGCCGTGCCGATCAACGAGCCCTGCCAGATGACCAATCCCAGGACACCGTCGCCGAGCGCCTCGGCGACGGTGATCAGCAGCGAGATCGACTGCGGGTACCTGCGGGGTACAGGGTCTTCTTGGAGCCGGGCATAAAAGTAGCCGAATCCCAGCACCAGCAACAGGATTCGCGTCGGCGCACCGACCCACTCGTGCTGCAGTGCCGCGGTGTACCAGGGCGTCAGGTATAGCAACCACGGCGTGGCGAGCATCGCGATCGACGTGGTCGCCGGATGGACGAGCAGGCGCGCGAACCGGGTGGCCAACAGCCGGTCGATGCGGTCACGGCCGGCCGGTCCGACGGCGTCGCGAACGACGGTGACCGGCTTGGCCTGCGCCACGAAGAACGGCACGACGTAGAGCAGGAGCAGCACCTGCAGCGCACGCACCCAGAACAGGACGTAGGCGTAGGCGCCGAGGGCGCTGATCGTGGCCAGCAGCCACACCAGCATGCCCACGCCGAAGCAGGCGGCGTTCGCGGGCCCGACCGCATGACGGGCGCGGGCGCGCCGGTAGCACCAGGTGTATCCGATGGCGAGCACCGCGACGGCGGCCGCCGAGACGAGGTCGAAATGCCAGGTCTGGATGGCCGCGTGCCAAGTCAGCGGTCCGGGGTCGACGCGCACGGCTCCAGCCTATTGCGACCCGGAATCGGCTCAGTTGCCGACGGCACCGCCCGGCTTCGGACCGCGGTCATCGCCGGTGACGTACTTCGGGCAGTAATGGGCCGCCGAGAGAAAGGTGAACTTGGCCGCGGCGGCGCCCTGGAACGCCGGATTCTGGTTGCGCAGGTCGGTCACGATCTTCGCGTCGGACTGGCCGTCGTCGAGCAGTTCGCATACCGACTTGCCGATGGTGATCGCGTTGCCGCCGTCCTGGTAGGTGATGCCGGCATCGCGGAGGTCTTTGAGGAAGTCCTGATCGTTGTCGATGTCCGCGCGCGCCGGAGCGGCCAGGACGAGCACCGTTGCGAGGCTGGTCAGCCCCAGGAGAAGTCGCATAACGCAGCGATTGTCGCAAAACTGCCGGTGGTTGGCATCTCGAGTGTTACGACGCATTGGGGGTGCTTGTCGTGACGGCGCTCGGGCAGTAGGTGGTCGCGGCGATGGCCGCGAACTGGTTGGCCTTGTCCTCGCGCAAAGCGGAGTTGCTGGACAGCAGCGTCTTGACGACATCGGGCATCGCCGTGCCCTGGCCGACCGTGTCGCACACCCATCTGCCCGCGCCAACGGCCTTGGCCGGGTCGGCAAAAGTGATGCCGGCCGCCCGCAGCGACGCGATGAACGCGTCGTCGGTGCTGTCGGCGTGCGCCGGCACGGCCAGGACTACCGCGACGGCCAGGCCGCACAGCGTGAGCAGTGCCTTCATGACTGACAGATTCTCCCAGAGCCGTCGACGACCCGCACGAACTTGACGTGATCGTCAACCCAGGGTTGACACGGTCGCGGCGTCAACCTACCGTTGACGGGGTGTCCGAGCCTGTGCGCATCTCCTACCCGATCCGCCTCGATGAGCTGATCGACGCCATCAAGACGACCCGACCGGACGTGCTGGACCAACTCGCCGACGCCGTCCTCGCCGC
>DASTKA010000401.1:0-2223 GCA_035716165.1 Mycobacterium sp.
ACCGCCCCGGCGCCTACGTCCAGCCGACCATCCTGACCGATATCACACCGGACAATCCGGTCTTCCGTGCGGAGTTGTTCGGTCCGGCGGCGCAGGTGTACCGGGTCGAAACCGAAGCTGAGGCAATCGAACTCGCCAACGGCACACCCTTCGCACTCGGTGCTTCGGTGTGGAGCGGGGACGAGCAGCGGGCTCGGAACCTGGCCGCACGGTTGGAGGCCGGCATGGTGTGGATCAACTACCCCACCAGCTCACAACCGCAGTTGCCCTTTGGCGGTGTCAAACTCTCCGGTTACGGACGCGAGCTCGGTCCGCTGGTCATTCAAGAATTCCTCAACGCGAAGCTGGTGCGGGTGGTCGAGCGCGGTGCCCAGCCGACCGCCGGGTTCTTCGGCTAGGGGCGTCACCTGTAATGACAGCGTGTCGAGCGAGCCCTGTTCCGACGTTTCGCCCGGGGCTCTGTGGTTTTCACGATGCCGTTGAGGGCGATGTCAGCCGGCCTCCTCCGGGCAGACATGTCCAACGTCGAGCATTGGCCGCATCCCGCGGTTGCACATGCGTTGTCAAAGGGCAGCGGCGGCGGCCTCGGCGACAGCCTGGTCCTGTTTGCCGCTCCCGCCGCTGACGCCGACGGCGCCTACTATCCGGCCGGCACGCCGTAGGGGTATTCCTCCCGCAAAAATCATGACCCTGCCCCCGTTGGAGACGTGGATCCCATAGAACTGACCGCCTGGACCGGCGTCTGCCGCCAGCTCCTCGGTCGCGATGTCGAATGCACGGGAAGTGAAGGCCTTGTTTATGGAGATGTCGACGCTGGCGATCCACGCGCCGTCCATGCGGATGTGCGTCACCAGATTGCCGCCTACGTCGACTACCGCGATATTCGACGGGGAAGAAATCTCGTCCGCTTTGGCCCTGCCCGCGGCAACCACTCGCTGTGCGTCGTCAAGAGAAACCGATGTCTCATCGAAAGTCATTACGCACCCGAATCATTAAGGACCTTGCCTGCAACGTGTTCAACATCGGCATCCGCCTTCTCAGCCCGAAGCAAGTCCCGGCTTGAGCACCACCTTGGTCCAACCGTCGTCGCGAGCGTCGAAGTGCTCGTACGCGCTCGGGGCCTCATACAACGGCAGCTGGTGAGAGATGATCCACGATGGCTTGGCCCTGCCTTCGTGGATCAGATCACGCAACTGGCGGTTGTAGCGCTTGACGTTTGCCTGACCGGTTCCCATCCGTTGGCCTTTGACCCAGAATTGGCCCATTTCAAAAGTGATTCTGCCCTTTTGTCGTTCTTCGTCAGGCGCGCCTGGATCCTGCGGCAGATACAAGCCCACCACGCCGATTCCCCCGGTGAACTTCACTGCCCGCACGAGGTCCCGGAGCACCATCGAGGGATCCTCATGGCCCTGAGGGTCATGTGCCTGATAACCGATGCAGTCGCAACCGCAGTCGGCGCCAACGCCGTTGGTCTGTTCCAAGATCTGCTCGACGGCAGATCCCTTCGAATCGTCGATCGCGATGACGCCGATTTCTTCGGCCAGCTTGAGCCGATCGGGGTGACGATCCACGATCATCACCTTGGCCGCGCCCTTGATCATCGCTGAATGGGCAGCCATCAACCCGACCGGGCCCGCGCCATAGACCACGATCTGATCGCCGGGTTGCAGTCCGGCAAGTTCTGTACAGTGCCAGCCCGTCGGGAAAATGTCCGACAGCATGACGTAGTCGTTTTCCTTCTCCTGCGCGTCGTTGGGCAGCCTCAGGCAGTTCGAGTCGGCAAATGGCACCCTCAAGTACTCGGCTTGCCCGCCGTTGTACGGGCCCATACCCGCGAACCCGTAGGCCGCCCCAACCATGTTCGGGTCGGGATTAGTGGTCAGGCAGAAAGCCGTAAGCCCTTTCTCGCAATTGCGACAGAAGCCGCAGCTGATGTTGAAGGGCAGGCAAACCCGATCACCTACCTGTACCGAGACCACCGCGGCTCCCTTGTCAACGACTTCGCCGAGGTTCTCGTGGCCGAGGACCCTGCCACTGTCCATCGCGGTCCGGCCCTCATACATGTGCAGGTCGGATCCGCAAATATTGGTAGTGGTGATCCGGACGATGACATCGGTGGGCTCTGAGATGACCGGGTCCGGAACGTCCTCTACGCGGACGTGCCGGGGCCCTTCGTAAACAACAGCTTTCATGTTCTCTCCCAACGAAAATCCGAAGCCGTGC
>DASTKA010000402.1:0-6176 GCA_035716165.1 Mycobacterium sp.
TCCGCAGCGAGCTGTCCATCCGGCGCGAGATCGGACACGACGACACACTTGCCCGACCCCAGCAAAAGATCAACTCGACACGCCGGAGATCACGTCACAGCAGCCCCGCCAGCCACAACGGCACCAGCTGAATAGCTACCCGCGGACGGCTCCGCTGTTAGCAAGTCGCGCAGCCGGCTTAGCGCTCGATGCTGGGCCACTCGGACCGCACCAGGCGTAGAACCCACGACATCCGCGGTCTCCTCGGCGGATAGTCCCAGCCCGACCCGCAGGTGCAGGATTTCGCGCTGCTTGTCCGACACCGACTTCAACAACCTGGCCATCTGCCCAGCAAACTCGCCGTTAACTACCTGTGCCTCCGGACCTTCGGCCAGGTCCACAGTATCGGGGACGTCGGGGACCGGCTCGGATCGATTGCGCGCCGCCAACCTGCGGGCGTCGGCCACCTTGTGTGCGGCGATGCCGTAAACGAAGCCAAGAAACTGCCGGCCCTGGTAGCGGTAACCGGGTAGAGCCGTCAGCGCCGCGATACAGACCTCCTGGGCTACGTCGTCGGCTGAGGTGAACGCCTTGTCCTGACCACCCACACGGGTACGGCAATACCGCAATACGAGGGGCCGGATCCATCGGAATACATCGTCGATCGCCGCGACGTCACCCTTGACGGCGGCGCTGATCAGCGCCTCGCGATCGTTACCCGGTGCGCTCGTGCGTGCACGTGCCGGGTTAAACCGCGTGGTCCGTGCTAACGACGCTTGCAAATCGAGCGAGAGCGTAGTCACCGGATGCCCCTTTTGGTTATTGACCAGCCGCCGTGTCAAGCTATGTGCGCGCTTGCCGCGCCACTATGTCGGTATGGTCAAAGCCGGTCGTCCATTCCTACACCATCTTCTGCCGAGGTAGCGCGGTCCACTACACAACTGCCCTGAGTAACCCTGGATTTGAGTCGGCTTGTCTGGACCTGCGGCCGCTAGCCGGTGACGACCCCGCCGACGCTGCCGCACGCGATCCGCGCTGTCGATCCTGTCGCGGCGAACGATAGCGGTGCGAAGCTCAAGGTGGTTGCACTCGTGTGACCATGTCGGTGCATCCTCCTCTGTTCCGTGAAGTTGCACAGCAAGTCTCTTTGTGCCGCACCTGGTTGGTGAGGGTTTGGCATAGGGCGATTGCACGTTGTCGCGATGTTGTCACTCGGCGAATCCTCGATGTCTCCGCATAAGCTTGACGCCGAAGAGTCTAGGTATGAAGGTAGAAGAAATCTGTTCCTACGGCTAGTTTCTTCATCCACTCGCCGTAGCACCAGTGAAAGAGGGGCAAAGACCGTAACCAATCGGCAACAGCCAGTACTAGGTACAAAATTGTAGTCAGGCAATTACTCACTCGCTGAATTGGATCTCTTCCGCTGGGTAGCGAGAATGGCGCAGTGACCGCTGCGTGCTTTGCAGCACGTCGATCACGTCGCGCAGCCTGCACCTTTAGGAGTCTGATCACGGGCTGACCTTTGTGTTCATGCCGAGGTCGCGCATTCACTGCGTGACTAGCTCGCTACTCCCCGATTTAAAGCAGATTCGGCGCGGCACGAGGTGGAGGTCCGCCACGCCAAATGAGTGAAATTGTAAAACACGTCCTCTCCGATCCGCAGGCGAGACGGTGGACGAGTCGATAGGTGCCGACCATAGCTTGCCACCCAGCTTCTGGCGCTGATCGGTCGTGGCCGACCCAGTGCACACAGTGATCGACCTCATATCCGCGGGCCGCACTGAACAGACGGGAAATATACACCCACCGTCGCGCATCAGCTCCGTGCGGCGCACCGCCTTGGGCAGCCCACGTCATGCAGTTCACCTCGGCGCCCAGCACGACCGGGATGAACTTTGCGTCGCGGACAATGCGGCGAGCGATCTCGACGTTGATCGGGTCCCCCACCGCCAGGCCGTTGAGATCCTGGATGTATTGCAGCCTCAAGTAACCCCGACGTGGGAGCACTGGTCACGCTCGGTGCGAAGAGAAGTTGGGCCGTGGCACGGAGGTCGATCCGGTCTCGGTGCCCAGGCGAGATGCGGCCTGCGGACTCAACACTGCTAGTGATGACGGTCCCAAGTCAGCCGGTGCTCGTGCTGACTCCCGAACCGGCCCCCGTGACTGATAGACCTGCACCCTGCGGTTGGGTAGTCAGCGAACGGCTCGCTGGTCATCCCGATCCAGCCGGTGGCACGGCGAAACGGCCGGATGGTTACCAGTTGAACAACGAATTACCACGGCGTCGGCCCGCCGCGCTGCGCATCCCCGTAGGATCCGGCCTGTAACGCTGCACCACATGAGGGAAGGACACCTGGCGATGCTCCCAGGCGGGAGCCTCACGACAGCGATCGTGCTGGCCGCCGGTGAAGGCACCCGGATGCACTCGGCGATCCCCAAGGTGCTGCACCCGCTGGCCGGCCGGAGCCTGGTGGAACACGCTGTGCGCGCCGCCGCCGGGCTGGACCCCGAGCACCTGGTCGTGGTCATCGGTCACGGTCGAGACGCGGTTGATGCCCACCTGCGCACGGTCGCGTCCGCCCTGGGACGCGAGGTACGCGCCGCGGTACAGGCCGAGCAGCACGGCACCGGTCATGCGGTTCTTACGGCGTTGGACGTCCTGCCGGCCGAACTGTCCGGAACCGTGCTGGTCAGCTACGGCGACGTGCCGCTGCTGGACACCGCCACACTGGCCGAGCTGATCGCCGAGCATCACCGCGCCGGCCACGCGGTCACCGTGCTGTCCGCGCTGGTGGAAGATCCCACCGGATACGGCCGGGTGCTGCGGGAGAGTTCAGGCGCGGTGCTCGGCATCGTCGAGCACCGGGACGCCACCACGGCGCAACGCGCCATCCGTGAGATCAATTCTGGGGTGTTCGCCTTCGACGCCACCGTGCTGCGCGATGCGCTAGGCCGGTTGCGCCCATCCAACAGCCAAGGCGAGCTGTACCTCACTGACGTGCTGGGCCTGGTCCGCGACAAGGACCTGCCGGTCGGTGCGCACCCGTGTCCCGACCCGTGGTTGGTGGCCGGGGTGAATGACCGGGTCCAGCTGGCCGCGGTCGGCGCGGAGCTCAACCGCCGATTGCTGGAGCACTGGATGCGAGCCGGCGTCACCGTCGTCGACCCGGCCTCGGTGTGGCTGGACGCCGACGTCGAGCTCTGCCCCGACGTGCTGCTGCATCCCGGAGTGCAGCTGCACGCGGGCACCGTGGTCGGTCCGGGTGCGGTGATCGGTCCGGACTCGACGCTGTCGGACTGCACCATCGGCGCGGGGGCCACTGTGGTGCGCACTCACGCCGTCGGCGCGGTCGTCGCCGACGGGGCGCAGATCGGCCCGTTCGCCTACCTACGGCCCGGCAGCCGGGTCGGTGAGCGGGCGAAGATCGGCACCTTCGTGGAAACCAAGAACGCCGAGTTGGGACCGGGCGCGAAGGTCCCGCACCTGAGCTACGTCGGGGACGCGACGATCGGCGAGGGCACCAACATCGGCGCAGCCACCGTGTTCGTCAACTACGACGGCGTGGCCAAGCACCGGACCGCGGTGGGCGCGCACGCCCGAACCGGGGCCGACAACATGTTCGTCGCGCCCGTGACCATCGGCGACGGCGCCTACACCGCAGCCGGCTCGGTCATCACGCAGGACGTGCCGCCAGGCGCGCTGGCGGTGGCCCGCGGCCGGCAACGAAACATCGAAGGCTGGGTGAGCCGGCGCCGCCCGGGTACCCCGGCGGCGCAAGCAGCACAGCAAGCCGGCGGCGACACCACGCAGCAGGAGTGACCATGAGTTTTTCCACCATGTCAGCGATCCCGAAGAAGAGCCTGATGCTGCTGTCCGGGCGCTACCACCCGGAGTTGGTCGACGAGGTGGCCAAGCACCTCGACGTCGCCGTCACCCCGCAGTCGGCCTACTCCTTCGCCAACGGTGAGATCTTCGTGCGGTTCGAGGAGTCGGTCCGTGGCTGCGACGCCTTCGTCATGCAGGCCCACACCGCACCGATCAATGACGCCATCATGGAACAGTTGATTATGGTGGACGCCCTCAAGCGCGCGTCGGCCAAACGGATCACCGCCGTGATGCCGTTCTGGGGATACAGCCGCCAGGACAAAAAACACCGCGGGCGCGAGCCCATCTCGGCTCGGCTGATCGCGGACATGTTCAAGGTCGCCGGTGCGGACCGGATCATGACGGTGGACCTGCATACCTCGCAGGTCCAGGGCTTCTTCGACGGACCGGTGGACCATCTGTTTGCGCTGCCGGTGCTGGCCAATCACATCAAGCAGACCTACGCCAACCGGACACTGGCCGTAGTCTCACCCGACTCCGGCCGGGTGCGGCTGGCTGAACGGTGGGCCGACACCCTCGGCGGTACGCCGCTGGCGTTCATCCACAAGACCCGCGACCCGACCAAGCCCAACCAGGCGGTAGCCAACCGCGTGGTGGGCGACATCGACGGCCGGCTGTGCGTGGTGATCGACGACATGATCGACACCGGTGGGACGGTGACCAGTACCGTGGCCGCGCTGCACGAAGCCGGGGCGGCCGACGTGGTCATCGCGGCCACTCACGGGATTCTGTCCGACCCGGCGACCAAGCGGCTGTCCAGCTGCGGCGCCCGGGAGGTCATCCTCACCAACACGCTGCCGATCCCGGACGAGAAGCGTTTCCCAGGGATGACGGTGCTCTCGATCGCGCCGCTGCTGGCCCGCGCGATCCACGAGGTCTTCGACGACGGCTCAGTGACCAGCCTTTTCGACGGCAACGCCTAACGCGCCAGTTCCTCTCCCGCGTGTCGCGTCCCCGTGCGCGGTGTGTCGTGCCCCGGTGCCCAGCCGGTAGACCGAGCTGCCTACACTTGATGGGTTGCCTCGGCGAGGGAGAGCCCGGCGCTCTTCGTGATCGGCGCGGCGGTGTCGCGTTCAGCGCGCCCGTGCCCGATCGCGAAGCGCGGGCATCACTCACCGCCGCAGGCCCGCCGAACCGGCGTCGCGCCCACCGGGCGTGTGCGCCTCGCATTTGTTTAAGGAGTCCATCGTGTCCGAGGTTCGCCTGGCCGCCGAGCAGCGCACCGAGTTCGGCAAGGGCGCCGCCCGTCGCACCCGGCGCGCCGGCAAGATCCCCGCGGTGCTCTACGGGCACGGCAGCGATCCGCAGCATCTTGCACTGCCCGCATTGGAATTCGCCCGAGTCGTGCGCGAGCAGGGCAGCAACGCCGTACTCAACCTGGACCTGGGCGGAGCACCGCAGCTCGCGCTGACCAAGACCGTTACCGTGCACCCGATCCGCCGCTACATCGAGCACGTCGATCTGCTCATCGTCCGGCGCGGCGAAAAGGTCGTGGTGGACGTCCATGTCGTCGTCACCGGCGACGCCGCCCCGGACACGCTGGTCACCCAAGAGTTGACAAATCTCCAGGTTGAAGCCGACGCACTGGCGATCCCCGACGAGATTCAGGTGTCCGTACAGGATGCCGAGGTCGGCACCCGAGTGTCGGCTTCCGACATCGCGCTGCCACCGGGCGTGACCCTGCGCACCGACCCGGACCAGCTCATCGTCAACATCGTCGCCGCGCCAAGCGGTGAAGACCTTGATACGGAGGGCGTCGAGGAGGAAGAGACAGCACCTGCTACCGGGCCTGCTGCCGAGCTGTCCTGAGGCCGATCCTCGATGCAGCTGTGACCGCTGCGGGCAATACCAACGGCGTCGCCGGTGATATCGCGCTGATAGTGGGTCTGGGCAATCCGGGACCCGGCTATGCCGGCAACCGGCACAACGCTGGGTTCATGGTGGTCCACGAGTTGGCGCGGCGGGTGAATGGCCGTTTCACCGCGCATAAGGGCGGAGCTGACGTGCTCGAAGCGCGGTTGGCCGGGCGTCGGGTCATCCTGGCCAAACCGCGGTCGTTCATGAACATCTCCGGTCCCGCAGTCGCCGCTACGGCGCGCTACTTCAAGATTCCACCGACCGACGTGGTGGTCGTACACGACGATCTTGACCTCGATTACGGGGTGCTCAGGCTCAAACGAGGTGGTGGCGAGGGTGGGCACAACGGTCTGCGCTCCATTTCAGCGTGCCTGGGCACTAAGGACTACCTGCGAGTGCGGTTCGGTATCGGCCGGCCGCCGGGGCGGATGGATCCGGCCGATTACGTGCTGCG
>DASTKA010000403.1:0-2572 GCA_035716165.1 Mycobacterium sp.
GAGCACCTCGACTTCGGAAAGAAGATCCTCGCCGACCACGGTGTGCCGGTCGAGGACAGCGACGGCGACACCCTGCAGCTCCTGGGCTGGACCGAGGCGACGGCCACGCCCCAGGTCGAGGTGGCGCTCAAGCACCCGAAAGTGAAGATGATCGCCAACGCGCTGGGCACCCCGCCGGCGGAGATGATCAAACACATCCACGACGCCGGGCTCAAGGTCGCGGCGTTGTGCGGCTCCCCCTCGCAGGCTCGCAAGCACGCCGACGCGGGCGTCGACATCATCATCGCCCAGGGCGGCGAGGCCGGCGGGCACTGTGGCGAGGTGGGCTCGATCGTGCTGTGGCCGCAGGTCGTCAAGGAGGTCGCCCCGGTCCCGGTGCTGGCCGCCGGCGGCATCGGCAGCGGTGAGCAGATCGCGGCCGCCCTGGCGCTCGGCGCTCAGGGCGCGTGGACCGGATCGCAGTGGTTGATGGTCGAGGAGTCCTCGAACACCCCGGTTCAGCAGCAGGCCTACGTCAAGGCCGGCAGCCGCGACACCGTCCGCAGCCGCTCGTTCACCGGCAAGCCGGCCCGCATGCTGCGCAACGACTGGACCGAGGCGTGGGAGGCGCCGGACAACCCGAAGCCGCTCGGAATGCCGTTGCAGTACATGGTGTCCGGCATGGCCGTGCGGGCCACCAACAGGTACCCCAACGAATCCGTCGACGTGGCGTTCAACCCGGTCGGTCAGGTGGTCGGGCAGTTCACCAAGGTGGAGAAGACCTCAACGGTCATCGAACGCTGGGTGCAGGAGTACCTCGAAGCCACCAACCGGCTCGACGAACTCAACGAGGCCGCCTCCGTTTGATGCGGGGGCCTCGCCCCTAGACGTCGTCGACTTCGTCGTGGCCGGTGAACACTTCCTTCGTCCGGTCCAGCGCGTAGGTGCCGATGTCGATCGAATTCTGAACGATGCCGCTGGCGCCGCCGGCAAGGTCACCGCGGAGGATGTCGCCGGCGTGTTCGACGATGTCGGAGGCTTTCTCGACGGCGTTGGTCGCGATGTCCCTCGCCGCGTCGACTGCATCCCTGGGATTGAAGGCCATCTCGAGTCTCCTTTTGTTGCACGACGGCTGCTACGACTCTAGACGGTGCCGAACACCATTTCTCGCCGGCGCTAACGGGCTGTTGAGGCCTAGTAATGCACCAGGGAGCGCCAGTAGTCTTCGGGAATTTCGGCCCCCGACCGCATTATTCGGGCCAGCCCGACGGCCATCGCGATGCCCAGCAGTCCCAGCCAAAGTCCGGTCACGGCGATGACACCCCACAGCACGGCGGTGACCGCGGGCCAGGGCGAGAGCACGGCGAGCACGGGCGCGAAGAAAAACCCGGTGCCGATGTACCACGCCGACCCGGCGCGATCTGAGGCCAGCACGAAACGCAGCCAGCGGGGCACGACCAATTCGCCGGACTCCCTGCGGTTCATGGCTTACCCGTTATCCGCTGGGCGGGAAAAATCCTGCCCCGGTGAACCATCCGGGCTGCCACCCCTGAGCTCCCAGGCACAACATGGGAAGTCCGTCGGGGGTCTGCGCCGCGGACTGCGGGCCCGGGCATTTCGCGCCGGTCTGCTGGACTCCGTAGAGCGGGTACGAAATCACCCAGTACCCGGTGGTCGCCGGCGGGAACTGATTCGGGGGCGGGAAATGACAGGCCTCGGCCTGGCCGCTGGTGCCGCGCCCAAAGATGAAGCGCTCGTAGTTATCGCACGGCGCGCCCAGTGTGGCTTGATAGTTCATCCCCGGTACGTCGCCTTCGTAGCCGGCGGCCGCGCAAGGTGCCAAGCCGATCGTGATGCCCGCTATCGAAGCGGCGCTGAGCAGTTGCCGAATCATGTCCTACCCCGCCTGTCGTCGCCGATGACCTGCACCAAAGCATATCGGTCGGACCGGGAGCCACAAGACCGTTTCGGCTTACGACCGCGACGGCCCGCGTGGACCCGCTGCTCGGCGACAAACCGCCGGTGAAGAACACGTTCCAATTCGCATCCGGCGATCTCGCCTCAATGCTTCCCAACCAAGGTGCGGCAGTGGTTTCCTTGCACAAGGACGACTAGACCACTTCGTCATCGAGGAGCGGGCCATGCCAACCGTCGAGCCAACCGCCAAGCCGGTCCCCAATCTGCCCCCCGGATTCGACTTCACCGATCCCGACATCCACGCCGAGCGACTGCCGGTGGAAGAACTGGCCGAACTGCGCCGGACAGCGCCGATCTGGTGGAACGAACAGCCGAACGGGGTGGGCGGATTCGACGACGGCGGGTTCTGGGTGGTGTCCAAGCACAAGGACGTCAAAGAGGTCTCGCTGCGCAGCGACGTCTTCTCCAGCCTGGAGAACACCGCACTGCCGCGCTACAAGGAGGGCACGGTCCGCGAGCAGCTCGAGACAAGCAAGTTCGTCCTGCTCAATATGGACGCCCCGCAGCACACCCACCTGCGAAAGATCATCTCGCGGGGCTTCACCCCGCGGGCCGTCGAGCGGCTGCGCGACGATCTCGCCGAGCGCGCCAGGCAGATCGTCGCCGGCGCCGCGGC
>DASTKA010000404.1:0-2787 GCA_035716165.1 Mycobacterium sp.
CGCTGGTGCCATTCGTCTCGATTTGCACTGCACGCGCAGCGAGCTTGTAAGCGTCACACAACTTCTGGTGCGCAGCAGCGGTTTGGTCCGCGCTGTACGAGGGTGTCGCCGAAGTGGTTGTGGAAACCGACGACGAACTACTGGTAGGTCGTGTCAACGCGACGACAAGGGCCGCGCCACCGAGCAATGCGGCAACGGCGCCCAAGGCGATCGCTGTCCATGCTCGCGGGCGCGGCGGTGGCGGCGTCGGAAGAGCGGGTGCCCATTGCGGTGGGCTTGGCGGTGGGCCGCTGGACGGCCCCTCCCTCGGAGCTGGAGGCAAATCCCCCGCCATGCTTCCTCCTAATGTCTGCGGCGTTCGAGATCTTCTGGCGAACATCGCGTACGGCGTATGCTCCCATAGTTGAACGGCTGACTGAGCAGTGAGCCGCCTCGACTCCGCGCACGGGAATCCGCGCCGTGCCGCTTACCTCTTCCATCGGCGCGTTCTTTGGCGTTGTCGTCATTCAAGCAGATTCGTCCTTACACGTTCTGCGTAAAAGGACCGGAACCCGCTCGCAGCGCACGCATTTCGGTGGCGTTGTTTTTGTCCATGTTGGTGAACCCGTTGGCGGCGTGGTGCGCCTTGGTACCGACACCCGTGAGCGTCTCACTGTGGCCTTGCAGGGCTTTCACGTGTTGCCCGTGCGCGGCCGAAACCGCACTGTGAAACGCGTCGGCCGCGGCGAAGTCACCGAACATCCCCGACGCCACGGTTCCTCCCGCTAGCTGATCGGCCCCGTCTCGGGCGTGCCCTCCTGCGCGGTGGGACTGGTTGCCTCCGGAATGCAAAAGCTCCGCATCGACGAACATTGCCGCTCCTTCCGAGGCCCGTCTTGGGCGCCGCGCACGCCTTTGATCACGCTAAATGCCGCTTCGCGAGTGGTCAATTCACCACCGTCGACCCGGCCGATCGAGACCGGCAACCCCTAGAACCCATGGCCATTGGTGATCGACCGCGCAGGCCGATCCCATTCCGGATCGACGGTGACGGGAACCTGGATCTCGACATGCGGTAGCGAAACCGTCCCCAACGGCGTGTGCACCTGGAGAGGAAAGGCAACCCGGGCTCGGGCTCGCTCGGCGGCCAGCATGCCTTCGCCGGCCAGGCGATCGCCGCGCCCCGTGACGATCTCGGTCATGTTGTGCAGCGATTCGCTGCCCACGTCGTAGTAATGCGAGTGGTCGGAGAACCATGGCATGACGCTGTGCGAGCCGGCCACCTCGGCGCGGAACCGCACCGCCCCGAAACCGGCGTGGGCGGGGTCGGCGCCAAGCCCGGCCAGCGGGCCCAGCGGTTCGTCCAGGTTCTCGTTCAGCCCGTTCGGCAGGCCACTGCCGGACTCTCCGATCCAGGTGATCGCATCGGTCGACGCGGCACCTACATACAACCTGCCGCCGTCGAGATGGAAGTCAGCGGCGCGACCGGCCAAATCGGTTCCCGGACAGCCGGTTAGCACGGCGTCGTTGGCGCGCATGCCGCTGTTGGCGAAAGCGTCGGCCACGGTCGTGGAGCCGTAGGAGTGCCCGAGAACGGTGACATGCGGCGGGACCGACCCATTATGAGTGACCGCAAGCCCATTGACATCGGCGGCCAGCAGGGCGCCCGCTTGCCTTGCCCGCCACGGGGTGCCGACCTGTTCGAGCTGGGTAGGGTCGGTGACGGCTTGCTGCCAACGCGGCGGGTCGAATTCGGGTGCGTCGTAACCCATCCAGGCCACTACCGCCGTCGGGTGGCCGGGGGCGGCCTTCCTCGACTGCTCGTAGAGGTTGATGGCGTCGTCCGGCCCGTCGGACATCCACCCTCCCCTGACGCTGCTGTTGGTGCCCGGGACGATCACAGCGGTATTGCGGGACTTGTCCGGGTTGCCGATCGCGATGGCGGCCCTGCCCTTGCCGTCGAACGCCAGCGGGTCATACGCCCACAGCATGATGGCGGGTCCGCGAGATGCCTCGGAGCCTTCGCGCTCGAGGAACTCGTTGGTCTTCACCGCATTCTGATATCTGGTGATGTCAGTGGCGCCCAGTCCGTAATAGCCGGGACTGGTGAACACGTCGGCATCCCGGTTGTTGACCGCGTTGTCGCGCAGTGACTTTGGATCCAGACCGCGCTGACGGGCGATGTCTTCGACCCTGCGCAGATCGTCCTTCATCGCGGCCTGATTCACCGAATCACGCACCTCGGCCGGAATGCCGTTGAGATTGCCCAGCTCTCGTGGATGTTGATCGATCAGCAGTTGTCTTTGTTCCGCGGTCAACGAATCCCACCATCGTTCGACGCGCTCCGGGCTGCTGTTGGCCGGAGGAATCGACAACTCGTCAACGCCTTTGATCTCCGCCGGGTCGGCCCCATCCGTTCGCAGCGCAGTTAACGCAGCCACCAGCATGGCCGCGTAGCTGTCGCGAATCTGACACAGCAACAGCACTATTGCTTTCGTCTCACCTACCGCGTCGCTACGCAGGTCGTCGGCCCCACATGCGTCGTCCTCCCCGAGAGCCTGACCCACCTCGTCGTCGATATCTTCCAGGTCGTACTCCAGCGCGGTGAGGTACCACGCGGAGGCCCGCTGGGCCTCGGCCAGTTCTGCGGCGATGCTCTCCAAATCTACTGCGATCCGGGGCAATTGCTCGGCCTGCAGGGCCAGCGATCGGGTCACGCGCTGCACCTCGGCGGCGTCGTTGATCGGATGCTCCCCGTTCCGGTGATCCCACGACGCATCGAACCGACGCCGGGCGGCCTCGAAAGCG
>DASTKA010000405.1:0-2400 GCA_035716165.1 Mycobacterium sp.
AGGGTGAGCATCAGCTGTAGTCGCCGCCGCTCACCGCCGGAGAGATCCTCGACGCGGGCCGACAGCTGGCCGCGGCCGAACCCGAGTCGCTCCAGCAGCTGCGCCGGGGTGGCCTCTCGGCCGTCGACCTGATAGCCGCCCGGCAGCCGGCCCACGACATCGGCGATCCGGTCGCCGCCGATTGCGGCCAGCGTGTCGCCCTGCTGGTCGAGCACCGCCAGGCGCACGGTCTTGCCGCGCTTGACGCGGCCCGAGTCCGGCGCGATGGTGCCGTCGATCAACCCCAGCAGGGTCGATTTGCCGGCGCCGTTGGCCCCGACGATGCCGGTGCGCTCGCCGGGGGCGATTCGCCACTCGACGTCGCGCAGCACCGGCCGTCCGTCAAACGAGACCGACACGTCGAGCAGATCGACCACGTCCTTGCCCAGCCGCGCGGTGGCCAGCTTGGCCAGCTCGACGGGGTTGCGCAGCGGCGGCACGTCGGCGATCAGCTGGTTGGCGGCCTCGATACGGAACTTGGGCTTGGACGTCCGTGCCGGCGCCCCGCGGCGCAGCCACGCCAGCTCCTTGCGCATCAGGTTCTGCCGCTTGGCCTCGGCGGCCGCGGCAATCCGGTCCCGTTCGACCCGTTGCAGGACGTACGCCGCGTACCCGCCGTCGAACGGTTCGACGATCCCGTCGTGCACCTCCCACGTCGTGGTGGCGACTTCGTCGAGAAACCAGCGGTCGTGGGTCACCAGCAGCAGCCCGCCGGTGTTGCGCGCCCAGCGCTGCCGCAGATGGCCGGCCAGCCAGGTGATGCCCTCGATGTCCAGATGGTTGGTCGGCTCGTCGAGCGCGATGACGTCCCATTCGCCGACCAGCAATCGGGCCAGCTGCACCCGGCGGCGCTGGCCGCCGGACAGCGTGGCGATCGTTGCCTCCCAAGCGATGTCGGAGACCAACCCCGCGACCACATCGCGGACCCGCGCGTCACCGGCCCACTGGTGTTCGGCCGCATCGCCGACGAGTGTGTGGCCCACGCTGCGATCCGGGTCCAGGGTGTCGGCCTGGCTCAGCGCACCGACCCGCAGCCCGCTGCGCTGGGTGACCCGGCCGGAATCGGGCCGCTGTTGGCCGGTGAGCAGCCGCAGCAGGCTGGATTTGCCGTCGCCGTTTCGCCCGACGATGCCGATGCGCGCGCCGTCGTTGACCCCGACGGTGATCGAATCGAAGACCACCTGAGTCGGATATTCGAGGTGTACGGCCTCGGCTCCAAGTAGGTGCGCCACTGGGCCGACCCTAGCGTTCTACTCGAGAGTGAGTAGCGCCTGGTCGATCTGGCTTTGGGTCTCCAGTGACGCCGCTTGATGCGCCAGCGCCGCCAGGAAGCGGCTGGCGACTTCGCGCAGTTTGAGGTTGGCTTCCTGGGATCGCCAGACCAGGGTTTCAAACGCTCGTTCGGCGGAAACGTTATAGGCGGCCATGAGCACGCCCTTGGCTTGTTCGATTTGTGCGCGCGAGTCCGCCACCGCCGATAGCACTTTGGTGATGTCGGAGTGCAGCGAATCGGTGACGTCGACGTAGAACCCGGACGTGCCGATCAGGTTGCCGTCGTCATCGAGTGTCCGGTCACCGACGACGACGACGCAGCGGGTGCGCCCGCCGGTGTCAACGATGCGATGTCGGCTGCTGAACGGTTTACCCTTGCGCACCCGGTCAAGCACCGCCGCAACGTGTTCGCGATCTTCGGGGTGCTTATGACGCAGCAATAGGTCGGTGGTGGGCTCCACCGTTCCGGGCTCGTAGCCGTGCATGCGCGCGACGGCATCCGACCACTCCCAGCGGTCGCCGTCCAGGAAAAAGCTGAATCTGCCGACCTTCTGCGGGTCGCCAAGGCCGAGAACCAGGTCGACCGCGCTGAGTTCTTCTTCGTCGATGACGTCGGGCACCAGTTTCTCGCGGTCAGTTTTGTCGTGGGAATTTACTGTCATCGCGTGTTGGTCCTCACTCCGTGCCGGTCATCCTTGACATATCGATTCCCGTTTTTGGGCGCCCCCATTCGTGCGGCGCGCGTGGAATGTTCCTGACGTTCAGGCCACCCGATACTGCTCGGCGTCGCGGTGTTTGAACTCCAGGCCGAACCCCGGACGGTGTTGATCGGGCCGCAAGGCCCCGCCCTCGGGCGACAATGCGCCGTCGAAAAGCAGCTGTTCGATGCGGTGGTGATCGTGGAAGTACTCCAAATGCCGCAGATTCGGGACGGCGCTCGCGACGTGCGCGTGCAGGTTGGGAGCGCAGTGCCCCGAGACGTCCACGTTGTAGGAGGCGGCCACGGCCGCGGCGCGCACCCAGTCGGTGATGCCCCCGCAGCGCGTGACGTCGATCTGCAGGCAGTCGACCGCGTCGGCGGCGAGCATC
>DASTKA010000406.1:0-2798 GCA_035716165.1 Mycobacterium sp.
GGGGTCATCGTCGACGAGAGCGATCTGTACGCCGACGAGCAGCTGGGCCGCATCGCTCGGGAGATGGGCTTCGCGGATCAGCTGTCGGCGGTGATCGACCGCCTCGGTCGGTGATCGCAAGCGTGGCGGAGCCGGGCGCGGCGGGTCGCCGCCATCAGGCCCCGCCGGTGATCGATCGCCTCAGTCGGTGATTACTGACGAAGACCTGATCCGTTCCGCTCTGTCGGTCGCCGCGACGGCGGGTCCCCGCGACGTGCCCATCGGTGCGGTGGTGATCGGCGCCGACGGAACGGAACTGGCCCGCGCGGTCAACGCCCGCGAGGCGTGCGGAGACCCCACGGCACACGCCGAAATCCTGGCGCTGCGCGCGGCCGCCGAGGTCCTCGGTGACGGCTGGCGGCTGGAAGGCGCCACGCTGGCGGTCACCGTCGAACCGTGCACCATGTGCGCGGGCGCGCTGGTGCTGTCGCGCATCGCGCGGCTGGTGTTCGGTGCTTGGGAGCCCAAAACCGGAGCGGTCGGATCGTTGTGGGACGTCGTCCGGGATCGGCGACTCAATCACCGCCCGGAAGTGCGCGGTGGTGTGCTGGCCCGGGAGTGCGCCGCGCCGCTGGAGGCCTTCTTCGCCCGCCAGCGATTGGGGTGACGGGCCTTCGGTTGGGTAAGCTGCTCGGCGGTGGCGTGTCCGAGCGGCCTAAGGAGCACGCCTCGAAAGCGTGTGACGGCTAAAACCGTCCGAGGGTTCAAATCCCTCCGCCACCGCCACAACTGTCTGAGCATCAGCGCAGGCAGACGCGTTCGACCGTTCGCTGCCGATCTCCCCGCTTAGTGCAGGTACTCGCTCGCATCGGCACCCCCGGACTCGACCCTCACATGTGAGACGGACAATGTTCTGCGAAATCCCATCCGCAATGCGGCTCGGAGTCGACGGGCGAGGTGTCACGCATGGCCCGGTTGCGGCAGCGTGGGGTTGGGTCAGCCGTCGAGAAGTCGCGGTTTAGAAATTACGTTTGGGGGCAAACAGCCGCATGATCGCACGTCATAGCCTTCGTCTGCTTGCTCCTGCCGTCGCCGCGGTGTCGGCCGCTGCCACTTTTGTCCTCGCAACGGCCATCCCCTCCGCCGCCGCCGATCCGTGTCCGGACGTTCAGGTCGTCTTCGCTCGCGGCACCGACGATCCACCCGGTCTCGGCCCGACCGGGCAGGCGTTCGTCGACAACCTGCACTCACGCGTCGGCGCGAAGTCCTTCGATGTCTATCCGGTCGATTACCCCGCCACCCATGACTGGACGAACGCGGGCGAGGCCGGCGTCAGAGACGCGGGCGCCCACGTCGTTTCGATGGCGCACGACTGTCCCAACACCAAGATGGTGCTCGGCGGTTACTCCCAAGGAGCGGCCGTGATGGGCTTCGTCACCTCACCGGTCGTACCGAACGGGATCGATCCGGCTTCCGTGCCCAAACCGATGGATCCTGAAGTTGCCAACCACGTCTCCTCGGTCGTGCTGTTCGCGTTGCCCAACGAAAAAGCGATGAACTTCTTCGGCGAACCGCCGGTCGCGATCGGCCCGCTTTATCAGGCCAAGACCATCCAGGTGTGCGCCGCCGAGGATCCGATCTGCGCCGATGGGATGAACTTCGCCGCACACGACACGTATTCGACCAACGCCGCAGTGATCGACAAGGGGGCGGCCTTCGCGGCCAGCCGTCTCGGCGGCCCTGGCGGGAACGGTTCGATGTAAGCGGACGGCGCTGGCTGTCCTCGAAGAACTGAACGGACGCACGTAGCGGGCTGCGCCAATTGGCGCTCGATGCGTTCGAGCCACTAATTTTCCTGAGGTGAAGTTCTCAGTTGCCGGCGCGGTCGCGCGGTGGATGGTCCCCCTGATCACGATTGCGGCCGCCGCCGGCATGGTTTCAGCCAAGCCCGTGCAGGTCCGTCCCGCCCCGACGCTGCGCCTGGTCGCCGACGGGGACCCGTTGGCCGGAGCGCCGTTCTACGTCAACCCCACGTCGGCCGCAATGCGCGCCGCGCAGAGCGCCGATCCGCCGAGCCCCGAGCTGACGGCCATCGCCAACACCCCGCAGGCCTACTGGATCGTCCCGGGCTCCTCGGCGGGCACGGTCGGCAAGTATGTCGGCGACGCGAACGCTTCCGGCGCCATCCCGGTTCTGTCGCTGTACGGAATTCCCCACCGCGACTGTGGCAGCTTCGCCGCGGGCGGTGTGGCGTCGGCCGACGACTACCGCTCGTGGATCGACGGCATCGCATCAGGCGTGGGCACTTCCCGGGCGGCGATCATCGTCGAGCCCGATGCGCTTGCGATGGCCGACTGCCTGTCGGCTGATCAACGCCAGGAACGCTTCGACTTGGTTCGCTATGCAGTCGACACGCTGACCCGCGATCCGAACGCGGCCGTGTATGTCGATGCGGGTCACCTGCGCTGGCATAGCGCGGAGGATATGGCCGCCAGGCTCAACCAGGCCGGCGTCGGCCACGCGAGAGGTTTCAGCATCAACACCGCGAACTTCTTCACCACTGAGGACGAAATCGGTTACGGCGAAGCGATTTCGGGCCTCACGAACGGTTCGCACTACGTGATCGACACGTCGCGCAACGGTGCCGGACCGGCTCCCGACTCAGACCTCAACTGGTGCAACCCCAGCGGTCGAGGGTTGGGCACGCCGCCTACCACCGCCACCGCGGGCGCGCACGCCGACGCCTACTTGTGGATCAAACGTCCCGGTGAATCCGACGGAACATGCGACAAAGGTGATCCGCCCGCGGGCACCTTCGT
>DASTKA010000407.1:0-8460 GCA_035716165.1 Mycobacterium sp.
CCGAGCTATTCCGGCGGCGGGTCTTCTCGCCGCCCGACGACGTCGATAGGGACGTTCCGGCCCCACTGCAGGTGGTCGCCGACGCGAATACGATCTGCGGCGAAGCATCCCTGGCGCATTGAACCGACTCTGCCGGGCCGCGTCGCCGTTCAGTCGTTACGGTGACACTGATGAATTTGCGCGGAGGCCGGCATACCAGGTGCCGTGGAAGGGCCTTCGGCCTGGCCGCGACGGTCCTCATGATCTGCGGTATCGCGCTGGGTGGAGCGATGGCGCCGGCTGCCGCCGACTGGAATCAATGCGCGCCGGCCGGTGTGGACAGCGCGAGGACCCTGCCCAAGGATGTGACGGACCACCCGACCACCGGTGAGGACGACCGCCACACAACGGCGTCGGTCGAGCCGCTCGGTGCGGTCGACGTCGGCGCCTTGGGCCTCGGCGTACCGGGAGTCCTGACGGTCGGCACGCTGTCGGACGCCCCGCCCAACATCTGCATCAACCCCACCGGCGAATTCAGCGGCTTCGACAACCAGTTGCTGCGCGCCATCGCCGGCAAGTTGGGCCTGCACGTCCAATTCGTCAGCACCGACTTTTCGGCGCTACTGGCTCAGGTGGCATCCCGGCGCTTCGACGTCGGTTCGGCAGCGGTCAAAGCGACCGACGCCCGTCGGCGCACGGTTTCGTTCACCAACGGCTACGACTTCGGCTTCTATTCGCTGGTGGTGCCGCCCGGTTCCGACATCCATAAGTTCAGCGACCTCGCGGCCGGCCAGCGCATCGGCGTCGTCCAGGGCACCGTCGAGGAGTCGTACGTCGTCGACGTGTTGCACCTGCAACCGGTCAAGTATCCGGGATTTGCCACCCTGTACCCGAGCCTCAAGTCCCGCCAGATCGATGCGTGGGTGGCGCCGGGGACCCTCGCGGCGACCGTCATTCGCCAGGGTGATCCGGCGGTGATCGCCGCGAACACCTACAGCCCAGGCAATTTCGTGGCTTATCCCGTCGCACGGGACAACAAGCCGTTGATCGACGCACTCAATTCCGGGCTGGACGCCGTGATCGCCGACGGCACGTGGGCGCACCTGTACAGCCAGTGGGTGCCGCGGACAGTGCCGCCCGGCTGGAAGCCGGGCTCGAAAGCCGCGCCCACTCCTACGTTGCCGGACTTTGCCGCGATCGCGAAACAGCATCGCTCGCCGACGGGACCGCCCGCCCCGAAATCACCACTTGCGCAGCTCGGTGAATCCTTCTTCGACTGGGACATGTACCGACAAGCCATCCCGATGTTGTTCACCACGGGGTTGCCCAACACGTTGATCCTCACCAACAGCGCCCTCGTAATCGGCCTGGCGTTCGGAATGGTGCTGGCGATGGCCGGAATCTCGAACCGACGTTGGCTGCGCTGGCCGGCGCGCGTTTACACCGACATCTTCCGCGGCCTGCCCGAGGTAGTGATCATCTTGCTCATCGGGATGGGCATCGGCCCGTTGGTCGGTGGGCTGACCAATAAGAACCCTTACCCGCTCGGAATTGCCGCGCTGGGATTGATGGCCGCCGCGTACATCGGCGAGATCCTGCGCTCCGGAATTCAAAGCGTCGATCCCGGACAACTGGAAGCGTCCCGGGCGCTCGGCTTCAGCTATGTCACCGCGATGCGGCTGGTGGTGGTACCGCAGGGAATCCGGCGCGTCCTGCCCGCTCTGGTCAATCAGGCCATCGGACTGTTGAAGGCTTCCGCGCTGGTGTACTTCCTCGGCCTGGTCGCCGATCAGCGAGAACTGTTCCAGGTGGGGCGGGACCTCAACGCGCAAACCGGCAGCCTGTCGCCGTTGGTGGCCGCCGGCCTCTTCTATCTGCTATTGACCATCCCGCTAACACATTTGGTCAACTACATCGACACCCGGCTCCGCCGCGGCCGCCGCGCCGCCGCTACCGAGGACGACGCCGACATGCTCGCGACGACCTTCGGCCAGGAAATCACGTGACCTCCGGCATCCACGGGCGTGCGCCAGTCTCGCTGGCCGCCAAAGACGTTCACCAGACCCTGGGCGGGAGCAAAGTCCTGCGCGGCGTCGATATCGAGGCACCCGCCGGCAGCACCGTCGCGATCATCGGGCCGTCCGGCTCGGGCAAGTCGACACTGCTGCGCACCCTGAACCGCCTGTATGAGCCCGACAGCGGCGACATCCTGCTGGATGGCAGATCGGTGCTGCGCGACGACCCCGACGAGCTCCGCCAGCGTATCGGCATGGTGTTCCAGCATTTCAACCTGTTCCCCCACCGCAGCGTGCTGGACAACGTTGTGATGGCGCCGCGAAAGTTGCGCCGCCTACCGGCCGACGAGGCCCGCGACCTGGCCATGGCACAGCTGGATCGAGTTGGCCTGAAGCACAAGGCCGCTGGGCGTCCCAGCATGCTGTCGGGCGGCCAACAACAGCGGGTGGCGATAGCACGTGCGCTGGCAATGGCGCCGCAGGTGATGTTTTTCGACGAGGCGACCTCGGCGCTGGATCCCGAAATGGTCAAGGGAATACTGCAACTCATTGCCGACCTCGGCGCCGATGGCATGACAATGGTTGTGGTGACCCACGAAATGGGTTTCGCGCGGTCGGCATCCGATGCCGTCGTGTTCATGGATCACGGCCGGGTCGTGGAATCGGGCCCCCCTGAGCAGATATTCGAAGCCGCAGGGACCGAACGGCTGCAGCGGTTCTTGTCCCAAGTACTTTGATCTCGCTAACTAGTGGCCAATAGCTGCCAGAATGCAGCTGATATCGAGATAGACTCCCGATTTATGGCAGACAGCGAATCGACCCCGGCCGAGGTAGCCGAGCTCGCCGAAGGTTTGCACCGAGCGCTGTCCAAATTGTTTGCGATTCTCCGCCGGGGCGACCCCAGCGGCGCGGCGGCCGGGGAGCTGACCCTGGCGCAGTTGTCGATACTGGTCACGTTGCTCGACCAGGGCCCGATTCGGATGACCGATCTCGCCGCGCACGAACGGGTGCGGACCCCCACCACGACGGTGGCGATCCGCCGGCTGGAGAAGGTGGGGCTCGTCAAGCGTTCCCGCGACCCATCCGACCTGCGTGCGGTGCTCGTCGACATCACCCCGCGGGGGCGGGCGGTTCACGGAGAGTCGCTGGCTAATCGGCGCGCTTCCCTGGCCGCGATGCTGAGCCAACTCCCGACCGCCGACCTCAACACCCTGATGCAGGCGCTGGCCCCGCTGGAACGACTGGCCTCCGGCGACCCGACGTCCGGACCCGCCGGTGTGCCACCCGCACGCAAAGAAGCCTGAAAAGGCGTTCCTCTCAAAGCTTTTCGCCCGAGCTATCTGCTGTCGGTAAACTGCCGGGCATGCCCAATGCACTCATCACCGGCGCCGGCGGCGGTATCGGTTCAGCGATCGCCGCGGCGCTGGCTCCCACCCATACCCTGCTGTTGGCCGGCCGGCCATCCGATCGGCTCGACGCGGTCGCAGAGCGGCTCGGTGCCACCACGTTTCCGTTGGACCTCACCGACTCCGGCGACATCGAAGCCGCCTGCGAAATCGTGGACGAGCTCGACGTGCTGGTGCACAACGCGGGGCTGGCCATACCCGGCAGTGTCGCCGACTCGAACGTCGACGAATGGCGCGCTACCTTCGCCGTGAATGTGTTTGGCGCCGTGGAACTTACGCTGGCGCTGCTGCCGGCGTTGCGACGGGCCCGCGGCCAGGTGGTGTTCATCAACTCGGGCACGGGGCGCACCGCTTCGCGGGGCATGGCATCCTATTCGGCCAGCAAGTTCGCGTTGCGCGCCTTCGCGGATTCGCTGCGCAGCGACGAACCGGAGTTGCGGGTGACGACGGTCTATCCGGGCCGGACCGACAGCGAGATGCAGCGCGAACTCGTCGAGTTCGAAGGCGGCACCTACGACCCCGCCAACTTCTTGAAGCCCGAAACGGTCGCGGCCGCGGTCGCCCATGCGGTGGCAACCCCGCCCGATGGCCACGTCCACGAGGTGGTGCTGCGACCCACCGGGCGTTAGAACGGCGCTAGACGACCAGGTTGACCAGGCGCCCGGGCACCACGATCACCTTGCGCGGGTTGGCGCCCGCCAAAAATGCCTGGACCTTGTCATCGGCCAGCGCGGCGGCCTTCAGTGTGTCCTGATCGGCATCGGCGGCCACCACCACTCGTCCGCGGACCTTGCCGTTCACCTGCACCGGGTACTCCACCGTGTCGTCGACCAGATATGCGGGGTCGGCGACCGGGAACGGACCGTGCGCCAGCGGCGTCTCGTGGCCCAATCGCAGCCACAACTCCTCGGCCATATGCGGCGCCAGGGGCGCCAACATCAGCACCAGCGGCTCGACCGCCGCGCGTGGCACCGCGTCACGGTGTTCCTTGGTCAGGTGGTTGGTGTATTCGATCAGTTTGGCCGCGGCGGTGTTATTACGCAGTGCCGCATAGTCTTCCGCGACGCCGGCGATGGTGCGATGCAGCGCTCGAAGTGTGCCTGTCGCCAGCTCCTGGGTGGGCCCGTCGACCACCCGCGTGTCACCGGTTTGCTCGTCGATGACCAGACGCCACACGCGTTGCAGGAAGCGGTGGGCTCCGACGACGTCCTTGGTCGCCCAGGGCCGGGAAGCCTCCAGCGGGCCCATGGACATCTCGTAGACGCGCAGGGTGTCGGCGCCGTACTCGTCGCAGATCTCGTCGGGCGAGATCGAATTCTTCAGGCTCTTACCGATTTTGCCGAACTCCTGGAAGACTTCGACCTCTCCCCCGGGCCCCGGGTACACGAACCGGCCGTCCCGTTCGACCACCTCTTCCGCCGGCACGTACGACCCTCGCGCGTCGGTGTAGGCGAAGGCCTGGATGTAGCCCTGGTTGACCAGGCGGCGGTAGGGCTCCCGAGAGCTGACGTGACCCAGGTCGTAGAGGACCTTGTGCCAGAACCTGCAATAAAGCAGGTGCAGTACCGCGTGTTCGGCGCCGCCGACGTACAGGTCGACGCCGCCGGGATCGTCCGGGCCGTGCTCGGCCGGTCGCGGGCCCATCCAGTAGGCCTCGTTTTCCCTGGCGCAGAACCGTTCCGAGTTGTGCGGGTCGGTGTAGCGCAGTTCGTACCAGGAACTGGCGGCCCACTGCGGCATCACGTTGGTGTCGCGGCTGTAGGGCTTCAGGCCGTCGCCGAGGTCCAGCTCGACGTGCACCCACTCCGTCGCCTTGGCCAACGGCGGCGACGGTTCGCTGTCGGCGTCGTCGGGATCGAACAGCACCGGTGAGTAATCCGGCACGTCGGGCAGCTCGACGGGCAGCGCGGCCTCGTCGAGCGCATGGGGACGCCCATCAGCGTCGTAGACGATCGGGAACGGCTCGCCCCAATACCGTTGCCGGGCGAAAAGCCAGTCCCGCAGCCTGTATTCGATGCGGGCCCGGCCGCGGCCGTCGGACTCCAGCCGCGCGGTGATGGCCTCCTTGGCCGTCGCCACGTCCATCCCGTCGAGATAGCCGGAGTTCACCAGCACCCCGTCGCCGGCGTAAGCCGACTCCGAAATGTCACCGCCGGCAATGACTTCCACAATGGGTAGGCCGAACGCCCGGGCGAAGTCCCAGTCCCGCTGGTCGTGTCCGGGGACCGCCATGATCGCCCCGGTCCCGTAGCCGGACAGGACATAGTCGGCAATGAAGATAGGCACCGGCTTGCCGTTGGCCGGGTTGATCGCGTAGCTGCCCAAGAAGACGCCGGTCTTGTCCCGGCTCTCCTGACGCTCGAGGTCGGATTTCGCCACGATCGCGCGGCGGTAGGCGGCGACGGCCTCGGCGGGGGTCGCGGCCCCGTACGTCCAGGCGGGGTCGACGCCGTCCGGCCAGGCGGCCGCGACCAACTCGTCGACCAGGTCGTGCTCGGGCGCCAGCACCAGATAGGTGGCACCGAATAAGGTGTCGGGCCGGGTGGTGAATACCTCGATGTCAGCCGTCTCGCCGTCGGCGCGGGTGGCCGAGAACAGCGCCGCCGCACCCGTCGAGCGCCCGATCCAGTTGCGCTGCATGGCCTTGATCTGCTCCGGCCAGTCCAGCAGGGCGAGGTCGTCGAGCAGCCGGTCGCTGTAGGCGGTGATTCGCATCATCCACTGCCGCAACCGTTTCCGGAATACCGGGAAGTTGCCGCGGTCGCTGCGCCCGTCCGCGGTGACCTCCTCGTTGGCCAGTACGGTGCCCAGCCCCGGACACCAGTTGACCATCGAGTCCGCCCGGTAGACCAGGCGGTGGCCGTCGATCACGTCGGCCCGCTCCCCCACCGACAACGCGGCCCAGTCCCGGCCGTCCTCGAGCCGGCGTGCCCCGGACTCGAATTCGGCGATCAGCTCGGCGATCGGGCGGGCCTTGTTCGCCGCGGGGTCGAACCAGGCGTTGTAGATCTGCAGGAAGATCCATTGGGTCCATTTGTAGAACTCGACGTCGGTGGTGGAGAAGCTCCGCCGGCTGTCGTGGCCGAGACCCAGGCGTCCCAGCTGACGCCGGAAATTCACGACGTTGGCCTCGGTCCGGGTGCGAGGGTGGGTGCCGGTCTGCACCGCGTACTGCTCCGCGGGCAGACCGAAGGCGTCAAACCCTAACGCGTGCAACACGTTACGGCCGGTCATGCGGAAGTAGCGGGCGTATACGTCGGTCGCGATGTAGCCCAGCGGATGGCCGACATGCAGGCCCTCCCCTGATGGATAGGGAAACATGTCCTGCACGAACAACTTGTCGTCCGGGACCGGGGCTCCGTCTTCCGGTGCCAGTGAACCGACCGGGTTGGGCACGTTGAAGGTCCCGAGTTTCGCCCAGTTCTCCTGCCACTCGCCCTCGATGCGACCCGCCAGCGCCGCGGTATAGCGGTGCGGCGGCGCATCGGAGTCGGGCGCAGCCGCGGCAGGGCTGCTTGCCGGCGAAGTGGTCGGGGAGTCGGTCACCTGAACAGGGTATAAGGGCCGACACGACGCGTTTGCCGGCCACAGGTTGGTCTCGGTTCCGTTGCACGGTGATCAGAGGTTCATTCCAGGTGTGTTTCGAGCCTGTCCACCGCCTTTGACCTGTAGTTACAGTCAGCCTCTATCGACGGCTTCTGGTAGATAGAGCCATTGGAAGGACCGACGCAGATGATTGAGATCGTCCCCGTCCACCGGGCATTCCTCGGCGGTATGGTCGCTGGCCTCATGGGCCTCGCGGTTGTTGCGGGCGGCACCGCATCGGCAGATCCGTTGCCTCCGGCACCAGCACCCGTCCCCGCGGTTCCGGCCGTGCCCGCACCGGCAGCGCAGAACCTCGGGCCCGAGCTGGTGCCGCCGAGCAGGTACCTCGTGGCGCCCCCGGCGGGCAACCAGATCGCCCCGCCGGCCCCCACCGCGGTCCCGGGAACGACCGCCCCGGCCGCCGTCACCCCCGCGCAGCCGGCTCTGGCTCCCGCGACGTCCGGAACGATCTATGAGTTCCTGCAGTCGAAGGGCGTGAAGCTCGAGGCGCAAAAGCCGCAGGGCTTCAACGCACTCGACATCACCTTGCCCGTGCCCCCGCGCTGGACCCAGGTCCCCGACCCCAACGTGCCGGATGCGTTCGCGGTAATCGCCGACCGGCACGGGAGCAGCATTTATTCATCAAACGCGCAGGTCGTGGTGTACAAATTGGTCGGCGCCTTCGATCCGAAGGAGGCGATCAGCCACGGCTACGTCGACAGCCAGAAGCTACTGGCGTGGCAGCCCACCAACGGCGCGATGACCGATTTCTGCGGCTTCCCGTCGTCGATCGCCGAGGGCACCTATCGCGACGGTGACTTGACGCTCAACACGTCGCGGCGCCACGTCATCGCTACCTCGGGACAGGACAAGTACCTGGTGTCGCTGTCGGTGACCACCGACCGTGCGGTGGCGGTTTCCGACGCGCCGGCCACCGACGCCATCGTCAACGGATTCCGCGTGAGCGCCCCGGGTGCGGCGGCCGCGGCGCCGGCTCAGGCACCCGCCGCCTCACCGGTTGGGCTGCCCGCTCAGGCCCCGGCCACAGCTCCGGCGGCGCCTGCCCCGGTTGCGGCTCCAGTCGCGCCCGCGGCTCCGGCGCCGGCGGTGGCTCCGGTCGCACCGGTGCCCGGCGCGACCCCGCTGGTACCGCTCGCCCAGCCCACACCGGCGGCCCCGGTCGCGCTGCCCGCACCGGCACAAACGATGACTCAGCAGCGCCCGCCGAGCCTGTTGGCCATGGTGCCGGGCCTGCCCCCGTTGCCGAACTTCTCGTTCCTCCAGCACTAACGACGACACCGGCACCCCGCGGAGCCGGATGTGCGGGCCGGCGCCCCGGCTCGTATTGTGACCCCATGCTGATTGCGGGCGTGCTGTGCATATGTGCGGCGGTGGCCTCGGCGGGGTTCGGCACCTGGTCGCTGGCGCACAACCAAAATTTCGGCGCCACCGCGTTGGCGCTGCGCGCGATGGCT
>DASTKA010000408.1:0-2553 GCA_035716165.1 Mycobacterium sp.
CCCGCGGGCCTCCGCTGACGATCCCGACGCGGTTCACCTCCGCGCCGGCATCGCGGGCCGCCGCCGCCAGCGCGTAGGAGTTGACGTCATAGACCTGCCCATTGCCCGGAGTGCGCGAGATGTCGACCAGCTCGCCGCCCAGCGCCATGATCGTCACCCGCGGCCGCGGGTGGACCAACACCCGTTCCCGGCCGACCGCCGCCAGCAGCCCGACCTGCGCCGCACCGATGACCGTCCCGGAACGCACCGCGACATCGCCGGGCTGGACGTCATCGCCGGCGCGGCGCACGTACGCGCCCGACGGGGCGCCACGCAGAATCCGCACCCGCTGTGATCCGCCGTCGGTCCACCGCAACGGCAGCACCGCGTCCGCCAACGTGGGCAGCGGGGCCCCGGTTTGGACGCGCACGGCCTGACGCGGCTGCAACCGGCTGGGTGTGCGCGAACCCGCCTCGATCGTGCCCATCACCGGCAGCACCAAGCCCTCGCGCGCGTCGTTCTCGCCGGAATCGTCGAACGGCCCGGGCAGGCTTTCGCTGCCCACCTCGCCGACACCCAGGACGTCGACGCTGCGCACCGCGTAGCCGTCGATCGCGGCCTGATCGAAGCCGGGCATCGGGCGCTCGGTCACCACTTCCTCGGCGCACATCAATCCCTGCGCCTCGGCGATCGCCACGCGTATCGGTCGCGGGGCTACCGCGGCCGCCGTGATCCGGGTCTGCTGCTCTTCCACCGAACGCACAGCGCGCCTCTCTGCCCTCAAACCCGGCGGGCGCCGCGTCTGGGGCAACCCGCTCACTGCGGCAGGCGGGGCATTCCCGCCCGGGACCGCTACGGTTCCGCCGGCCCGGAGTCCGCCAGCCGGGTTACCGCTCGGCTACTGCTCGGCCAGGCCTAATCGCGTCACCAACCATTGCCGCAATTCCGGGCCGTAGTCGTCACGATCCAATGCAAAGTCAACCGCAGCCTTGAGGTAGCCGCCAGGATTTCCCAAGTCGTGTCGAGATCCGCGATGCACGACCACGTGCACGGGGTGGCCCTCCTCGATCAGCAACGCGATCCCGTCGGTCAGCTGTACTTCGCCGCCGGCGCCGCGCTCGATGCGGCGCAACGCATCGAAGATGGCGCGGTCGAGCACGTAACGACCGGCCGCGGCGAGCAGCGACGGGGCGTCCTCGCCTTTCGGCTTCTCGACCATGCCGTTGACCCTGAGCACGTCGGGATTGTCATCGTCGGGAATGGGTTCGACGTCGAACATCCCGTAGGCGCTGACCTCCTCGGGCGTCACCTCGATGGCACACAAGACCGTGCCGCCGTAGTGCGCGCGCACCTTCGACATCGTCCCCAGCACGCCGGTCGGCAGCACCAGGTCGTCGGGCAGCAACACCGCGACGGCGTCCTCGTCATCGGCCAGCCGCGACTCCACGCAGCCGATCGCGTGCCCCAGGCCCAGCGGCTCGCTCTGCACCACCGACTCGACCTTGATCAGCTGCGGCGCGCGCCGGACCTTGTCGAGCATCGCCGTCTTGCCGCGCTCCTCCAAGGTGCTTTCCAGCACCAGGTCTTCGACGAAGTGCGCGACGACGCCGTCCTTGCCCTCCGAGGTGATGATCACCAGCCGCTCGGCGCCGGCCTCGGCCGCCTCGGCGGCCACCAGCTCGATGCCGGGCGTGTCGACAACCGGCAGCAGCTCCTTGGGGACCGTTTTGGTCGCCGGCAAGAAGCGGGTACCGAGACCCGCGGCGGGCACGACCGCAGTGCGTGGCACCACCACGTTTGGGCTTGACATTGTTCACACGATAACCCGCATCCGCTCCGACGAGTCGATGTGGCGCGTGCAAACACCCGACTGTCATCGTTGACGCATGGCGACCACCAGCAAAGCAGCGCTGCGTGACCAGCTGCTCGCCGCCCGGCGCCGCGTTGCCGACGACGTGCGCGCCGCCGAGGCTTGGAAGGTGTGCGAGCGGCTGGAAGCCCTGGAAAGCATCGTGACCAGCGGCAGCACCGTCTGCGCGTACGTGCCGGTGGGCACCGAGCCGGGGTCGATCGAGATGCTCGACATGTTGCTGCGCCGCGCCGGCCGAGTGCTCTTGCCGGTTGCGCGCACCACCGCCGAGAACACGCCACTCCCGCTGTCGTGGGGCGAATACCGGCCGGGAACGCTGACCACCGCGCGATGGGGGCTGCTCGAACCGCCGCAGCCGTGGCTGCCGCCGTCGGCCCTGGCCCAAGCCGCGGTGGTGCTGGTGCCCGCGCTGGCGGTTGACCGCCGCGGCGTGCGGCTGGGCCGCGGCCGCGGTTTCTACGATCGTTCGCTGGGCGACCGCGGCCCGCACACGCGGCTGATCGCGGTCGTGCGCGACGCCGAAGTCCTCGATGAACTACCGGCCGATCCGCACGACGTCCCGATGACCCATGCGCTCACGCCCCGGCGGGGATTGATCGATCTCGGTCCGCGCTGACGCCTCGGGAATGAGACATGTCACGTGGCGGTTCTAGCACTTGAGACGCTAGAGTGCTAACCAGGTTTGCAATCATCCGGAGGTTTTC